>CAVCTM010000021.1:0-24684 GCA_963605115.1 Pseudobutyrivibrio sp.
AAACCCATTCGAAAGGGTTTTCCTTCTGACCGCGCCTTTGCTTACTTTCCCCGCGTGGGGCAAAGTAAGTCGCGTCCCGCGGACGCGAAACCAGTTCAATTTGCGCCGAAGGCGCATTCAACTTTTCTCCCCACCCGCAGGACGCGAAACAAAAAAAGCCCTCTGTCCGGACACCCGGACAGAGGGCAATTCTTATTGGCTCAAACACCAAGCCACTTGGTCTTGATCTCCTCGTTTCCGATGAGCTCTTCAGGCTTGCACTCGTGGACGATGGAGCCCTTGCTGACGATGTAAACATAGTCCGCAACGGAGACTGCCATGTTGAAGTTCTGCTCCGCGAGGAAGACGGTGAGCTGGTCCTTCAGCGCCATGATAACGTCGCCGATCTGCTTGATGACCATCGGGGCGAGGCCCTCGGAGGGCTCGTCCATGATCAGCAGCTCCGGGTTCGTCATCAGCGCGCGGGCGACCGCGAGCATCTGCTGCTCGCCGCCGGAGAGAAGGTTGCCGTAGAGGTTCTCGCGCTTTTTCAGGATCGGGAAGAAGTCATAAACGCGGTCGAGCGTCCATGCATTCGGCTGATCCTGACCGCGCGCACCGACCGTCAGGTTCTCCTTGACGCTCAGGGACGGGAAAATTCCGCGGCCCTGCGGCACGTAGGCGATGCCCTTGCGGGCGATCTTGTGCGGCTCCAGTCCGTTGATCTGCTCGCCCTTGAACTTGATCACGCCGTCGCGCGGCGGGGTCAGTCCGACGATAGAGCGCATGATGGTCGTCTTGCCCATGCCGTTTCTGCCGAGCAGAGAGACGATGGAGCCCTTCGGCACATGCAGAGAGAGGTCAAACAGAACGTGGCTGGACCAGTAGTATGTGTTGATTTTTTCGATGTCTAACACTTTCGTTTCCCTCCTCAGCCGTTGTGTGCTTTGTCGTAGGTGTCGTCGTCGCCGCCGAGGTAGATCTCCTGCACCTTCGGGTTGGACGCGATCTCCTTCGGGGGACCCTTGGCGATGATCTGACCAAAATAAAGCACCATGATCTCGTCCGCGAGGGCGAAGACAAGGTCCATATCGTGGGCGCAGAACAGCAGCGTGGTGTCGCCCGCCAGCGCGCGCAGGCGCTGGGTGAAGAGCTCGACCTCCGCGGTCGGCAGACCGGCGCTCGGCTCGTCGAGCAGGACGAGCTTGGGCTTGGCGGTGAACGCCATCAGCAGCTCAAGCAGGCGCTGCTCGCCGTAGGACAGCAGCGTCGGAGACTCGTTTCGCATATCCCAGAGGTCGACCAGCTTCAGCAGACGCTCCGCCTCTGCGAGCAGTTCGGGGCGCTTTTCCAGAATGCTGAACATGCGGATATGCTTGTTCTCGGCACCGTAGAGCGCCATGATGACGTTCATCATGACCGTGGTGCCCCAGAACAGGTTGTTGACCTGGAAGGAGCGGCCGAGACCGAGGTGGAGGCGCTTATTCGGCGCGAGGTGGGTGATATCGTGACCGTCAAAGGTGATCTTGCCGCCGGTGGCGGGACCCTGACCGCCGATGGTGTTGAGCAGGGTGCTCTTGCCGGCGCCGTTCGGTCCGATCAGCGCGAGCTTCTGCCCCGCCTTGACGTCAAAGTTGACGTCCGTCAGGATGCGGAGACCGCCGAAGCTCTTTTCAAGGTTTTCAACTTTCAGAATAACGTCGCTCATGATCAGCCCTCCTTCACAGCTTCCGCGGCTTCAGACTTCTTCGCCAGCTCCTTGGCAAAGAACTTGCTGCCGACCCAATCCCAGAAGCGGCGGAGCAGCGGGGCAAAGCCGCCCTTCAGGAACATAACGCAGACGACGTAGAGCACGCCGAGGAGCAGCTGCCAGCGCTCGGGGAACCAGCCGCCGGCGATCGCCTTGAACAGCGTGATCACGACGGCGCCGATCGCGGGACCCCAGAGGGTCGCGCCGCCGCCCATGATGATCATCAGCATCGGCAGAGCGGAGGACTCCAGCGCGAAGACGTCCGGCGTAACGTTGCGGTAAGTATAGGCATAGAGCAGACCGGCGACTCCGGCGAAGACGCCGGCGATGATGACGCCCGTGTACTTCAGAGCCCAGGTGTTATAGCCCAGCGCGCGCATTCTGCCCTCGTTGCCGCGGATGCTGAGCAGCGTGTGCCCGAAGGAGGAGCGCATGAAGCGGTGGAGCAGCAGGAAGCAGATGATCACGAATATGAGCACAAAGTAATAATACGAGGTGTTCGACCACTTGCCGCCCGGGAGAAGTTTCATCAGGAACTCGCCGAGCTCCGGACGCTTGATGCCGACGATGCCGTCCGCGCCGTTCGTGACGGTGCTCCACTTGCTCGCGATGGAGCTCAGGAGCTGACCGAACGCCATGGTGACGAGCAGGAAGTTCGTGCCGGACAGACGGAGCGTGAACCAGCCGATGATGGCGGACAGGACCGCGCAGACGACGATGGTGATCGGCAGGACCGCCCAGAAGTTCGTGATGTCGAAGTGCTCCATCAGCAGACCGACGGTGTAGCCGCCCATGCCGAAGAACGCGGCGTGGCCGAAGGAGCGGTTGCCGGTGTAGCCCATGACGACATCAAGGCTCATGGCAAAGAGGATGTAAACGAGGACCTTTGTCCACGTGGTCCAAGTCCACTTCAGCGCGCCGATACCGTTCGTGAGCGGGGGCAGCACGCAGAGGAGGAGCAGGAAGAAGAGCCACGGGATGATCTTGTAGATCGCGACCTTCACGCCGGAGACGCCCGTGCCCTCCAGCATTGCCGGAGTGAAGGAGCGCGCTTTGGCGGCGGTCATGCTGGAATAGTCGTCGCTCGCCTTGTCCACGTCCATCTTGCGGCCCATGATGCCCTGCGGACGGATGACCAGCACGATGATGAGGACGATGTAGAACAGATAGGAGGACAGCATCGGGAAGTAGCCCTGACCGAAGGCGTCCACGATGCCGAGGAACAGACCCGCGATCAGTGCGCCGGGGATGGAGCCCGCGCCGCCGACGACGACAACGATGATGGCCTTCAGCAGGATGCTCCAGCCGGTGCCCATGGAAAGACCGGTCATACGGCCGCCGAGCAGGGACGTAAGACCCGCGATGGCGGAGCCGAGCACGAAGATGAAGGTGAAGATCTTGCGGTTGTTGAGACCGAGGGTGCTCGCGATCTCGCTGTTGTCCATACCGGCGCGGACCATGGCGCCGATCTTGGTCTTATCCTGCATCAGCCAGATGGCGGCGCAGATGATAATGCCGAACGCGATCACGAAAAAGCGGAAATACTGGATCTCCGCAGAGCCCACCTGAACGGACGGGCGCAGGAACTCAGGGATGGGAGCGTCGGTCGGGTTGCCGCCCCAGATCCACTGGGTAATATTCTGAATGATGTTGATGAAACCGATGGTCAGAAGGACCTGGTTTGCCGGAGTTTTATAAAGTCTCCGGAGGAAGCAGGTCTCAAGCAGCAGACCGAGCAGACCGCCGACGACGCCGCCGGACAGGACCGCGATGACCCAGCTCCCCGTGACCTGATAGACCCACACGCCGCAGTAGCCTGCGAACATGTACATGGCGCCGTGGGACATGTTGACAACGCGGAGCAGACCCATCGTCAGCGTCATACCGGACGCGAGGAGGAAGAGCACCAGACCGTTGGCAATGCCAAGTACAAGTATGGATATGAATTGACCCATTCTTAAATCTCTCCTTTATGTGCGAAAACAAAAACCTTCTTCTAAGAAAACCGCACAAGGCGGGAAACGCGGAAATTCACGACGAAACAGTGGGGCATCCACAAGAGTGTTCATAGATGCCCCACTGCTCAGTTTTTGCTGTGAGCTACATTGGGGCAGAGGTGTTTGCGCACCTCACCACAACTTTGCTGTAAGGGTAACTACGCGGAAATGAGTTTTGCTTAGCCGACAGTCAGACCGCTACCGGCGACGTCGGGGTAGATCTCAACGATGCTGTAGTTGAAGGAGCCGTCCTCGAGCTGGTTGACCTTAACGACATTGACGTCCTTGGTCGCGGCCTGAGAGCCCTCTTCGAACTTGACGTGGCCCTCCGGACCGCTGAAGTCGACCTTCCAGATCGCCTCGAGCAGAGCCTCGGGCTCGGTGTCGCCGCCGCTGATCTCCAGAGCCTGCTGGAGGACCATCAGAGCCTGATAGCAGGCGCCGGCGAGGTTGTTTCCGGGAGGCACCTCGTTGAACTCGGCCTTCCAAGCCTCGACGAGAGACTCGTTGGCTTCGTTTTCAACTTCCATGCAGTAGGAGATGACGGAGTAGGTCGGCTGCTCGATGATCGCCTTGACGATATCGGGGTTCGCCGCGTTCAGAGCCTTCATCACGAAGAAGTCGGTGAAGCCGCCGTGCATGGTGGCGCAGACGGGGAGCTTGCCGGCGAAGCCGAGCTCGTACCATGCCTTCCAGAAGTTGATGGCGTCGGAGCTGGAGGTCCAGCCGCAGATGGCGTCAGCCTTCTCCGGATCCATGGTCGCGAGCTGCGCGGCGTAGTCGGAGCCGTCCACGGTCAGACGGTAGGAGTCAACGATCTCACCGCCGAGGGCCTTGAAGTTGTCCTCGAACGCGCCGACGTAGTTGTCGCCGCCGGTGGTGTCCTGACGGACGGTGTAGACCTTGGTGTAGCCAAGCTTGTTCCAGACGTAGTCCGCCATAACGGTCGGGAGCTGAGCGGTACCGCCGCCTTCGCCGACGATCCAGGAGCTCTTCTTCATGATGCCGATCGGGGTGCCGTTATAGACGATCAGGGGAACAGCCGTGTCAGCGCTCTCGAGATAGGCGCCGACGGAGGACTTGTGGCCGATCTGGGTCGGTCCGAACAGAGCGACAACGCCGTTCTGCTCGATCATCTGCTGCGCGACCTCGGCAGCGGTGGCGGCGGAGGACTGGCAGTCGCCGTCGATGACTTCGATCTCGAAGCCGTCGAAGGTGAGCTGGCTCAGCGCGAAGTTGAATGCCTTCTGGCTCTGCAGACCGACGGAGGACTCAACACCGGTCAGGTCGATCAGATGACCGACCTTGATCTTCTTGGTCTCCTTCGGGGTGTCAGTCGGCTGCTCGTCCGGAGTCTTGGTCTCATCCGTCTGGGTAGCCGGGGTGGTCGTCTGCTCAGGGGTCTTGGTGGGGTCCGGGGTCTCAGTCTTGCCGCAGCCGGCGAAGAGAGCGAGGACCATCACAAGAGCCAGCAGAACTGCAAGGATCTTCTTGGTGTTCATTTCATTTCTCCTCTTCACAAATTTTTTGGGTCTTGACTGGGTTTCTTGCTTGCTTTTTTAAAACTCCTCCGCCCGCTCCGCGTCCCCTTTCGGCGTCCTTTGCCCCGTCCGGCAGCAGCCGAAATCCGGAGCTCCGGCGCTTCCTTGGGACCGGAAAACGGTTGAAGAAAATTTTAACAATATAAAAGGAAAGATGCGGCGGACCTTCGGCAAAGATGCGCGGCGGCACTTTTTTCCAGCTGACCCACCCGTGTCGGATTTTGGGAAATCCAAAAAAAATACAGCGGGGGACATCCAGCCGGTTTTACGCCGCGTCAGCCACTCACTGTTGAGGCTATCTTATATTTTTTTGTCTCATTTGTCAATATCGTTTTGGGATTTTTGCTTTTTCTGCAACGATTTTGTGACTTTTGCTGTTTCGCATGTCCGTACCTTTTAATTTTTACTTTTCTGCCGCGATCAATCGAAACGTTTTTTTCGTCGGATTCCAAAATTTGACCCCCCTAATCCAAACGGGACCGCCTTGTTCCCCCCTTATAAAAAATGCTATGCTAAGGTCGTATCAGTGGCGTGTTCAACGCGCGTCATAAACATTTTTTCGATTTGGAGGATTTGTTAAAAATGTCTATTCAGCCTTGGGTCCATGTGGAAACCTTTGAGGAGTACAAGGAGCGCTTTAAGGACTTCGCCCATCTTGAGCGCACCGAGGACGGCATCCTGTTCTGCCAGCTGACCTGGAAGGGCGGTCCCGTTATGTGGAGCTACCAGACCCAGCAGGCCTACGGCGAGCTCTGGACCGCCATCGGCCACGACAAGAAGAACGAGGTCCTGATCCTGACCTGCACCGATCCGTACTGGCTCGTGCACGAGAGCGATCCCACCTCCTTCGACGAGATCGAGAACGGCACCGATGTCGACGCGAAGTTCAACGTCAACATCCCCGACACGATGAACTTTGTGGAGAACTTCATCAACGACATCGAGATCCCGACCATCGCCGCCATCAACGGTCAGGGCATGCACTACGAGTTCGCCCTGATGAGCGACATCACCCTCTGCGTCCCGGAGTACAGCTTCTCCGACGCCCACTTCTCCAAGAACATCGTCGGCGGCGACGGCATGAGCTTCGCCATCCGCACCTGCCTGCCAGTCAAGATGAGCAACTACTTCATGTTCATGGAGCCGCAGATCCCCGCCGAGAAGGCCAAGGAGATCGGTCTCGTCAACGAAGTCGTCGAGCACGACAAGCTGATCGAGCGTGCTTATGAGATCGCCCACTATCTGATGAAGACCAACCGCTCCGTCCGCCGCCTCCAGCACGAGATCGCCATCCGTCCCTGGAAGCAGTCCCTGCAGGACAACGAGCGCGTCCACGTTCTCTGCGAGATGTACGGCGTGCAGCTCAACAAATTTGAGCACCACTTCGACAAGATCGTCGAGTCCTTCGACGCCAAGCGCGAGGGCTAAGACGCACCGGCTGCGCAATACATTATAATAAATGCTCCGGCATCGGATTTGATGCCGGAGCATTTTCAGCGTCCCAAGGACCCCCCCCGAACGAAAAAATGACCCCTGACCGCACCTTTGTCTGCGATCAGGGGTCATCCCGCGTGGATCGGGACCGCCATTGGTTTGCCTCTTCTTTCTTTGAATTTTGGTGCCTCGGCGCGCTTCCTCGGGGACCTTGGGCCCTTCGCCGCTCTGCTGACTGCTACTCCCGATCTATCTCAAACGCCGTCTCCGGCGACCATTTTTATCGTGAATGACGATCAGCATTTTCGGGAGCGTCGCACCGGCGGGACTTTCTCCGTCTCCTGCCGCGCCGCTTCCCCAGCTTCGCTTTCTCTGCTCTGGGGGCAACTTCTCAGTACATTGGACTCACCCTTTCTGCACCTTTAATATACCAAAAACGCTTCCGCTTGTCCATTGACGTTTTGGATAAACTCACAAAGTTTTTCTTGTGCAAGCGGACAATTTTGGCAAAAACGCCCCTTGTCTGCTTGACATTGGAGGCGAGATACGGTAAAATAAATGTGTTGTGCGGCGCATAAGCGCCGCGATTTTTCCGAGAAACGAAGGATTTTTTTGATGAAAACGCTTGTTGTTTATTTTTCCGCGAGCGGCGAGACCCGCCGCCTTGCCGAAACGCTTGCCGCCGCTGTCGGCGCAGAGTGCGCCGAGATCCGTCCCGTGACGCCCTACACCGCCGCGGACCTTGACTGGCGCGACGAGCACTCCCGCAGCACGGTTGAGATGAAGGACCCGGCGTCCCGTCCCGCGATGCTCCCGATGGAAAAGCGCGCTGCGGACTATGACGCCGTGTTTGTCGGCTTCCCTGTCTGGTGGTATGTCGCTCCGACGATCGTGAACACCTATCTGGAGAGCGAGGACCTCGCCGGGAAGACCGTTGTCCCCTTCGCCACCTCCGGCGGCAGCGGCATGGGCAAGACGAACGAGCGCCTCGCGCCGAGCTGCCCCGGCGCCAAGCTCGCCGAGGGGCGCGTATTCGCCCCGGACACGGATGCAAAGACGCTCAAGACCTGGGCGGAAAAATTCATCTGACAAAAAAATCTCCCGTCCACACCGGACGGGAGATTTTTTTACCCCCCGATCGCTTCGAGCGCCTCGGCGATGCCGAGCGCCATCTGGTCGGGGCAGCTCGTGGGCTTATTGCCGCAGCGGATGCCGCGCATGCGGGCGGCGGCGTCCTCGGCGCGCATGCCCTCCACGAGCGCGCAGATGCCCTTCAGGTTGCCGTTGCAGCCGCCCTCCACGCGGACGGAGCGGATCACGCCGTCTTCGATGTCAAACTCCATTTTCCGGGAACAGACGCCCTTCGGGGTGTAGGAATAGGTCATAGATTTCTGTCTCCTTCTGTCGGTTTTCCTGCATCCCGATTATAAGCCCGTCCGCCCGGAAAAGCAAGCCCCTCGCCGCGATAGAGCGCGCCGTCGACAAACACCGCGCCGTCCCGGAGCTGAAATTCGCGCCCCAGATAGCGGAAGCGACAGCCGTTCCATGCGGCGGGGAGCCTCGGCTCGACATAGAGCAGCCCGCCGCGCCAATGCAGACCGAGGATCTCCTCGCTCACGATGCGCCAGAGCCAGCCGGACGCACCGGTGTACCAGCTCCAGCCACCCTCGCCCTCGTGTCCCGGCGCGGCGGAGACATCCGCGGCAAGGACGAAGGGCTCGGTCTTATAAACGGCGGCGTCCCGCTCCGCGGGGAGCATCGCGCGCAGCAGCGTCCACGCCGTCTCCGTCTCGCCCGTGCGCAGCAGCGCAAGCACGAGCCAGAGCGCGCCGTGGGTGTATTGCCCGCCGTTTTCGCGGAAGCCGGGACCGTAGGACACGAGATAGCCGGGCTTTTCCGCCCCGGCGAAGGGCGGCGCAAAGAGCCGGACGAGCGCGTTTTTGCGGTCGAAAAGCTGCTCCACGGCGCTCCGGAGCGCCGTTTTCACCCGCTCCGGGTCCGCCGCGCCGCTGAGCGCGGCGAAGGACTGCGCCACGGAGTCGATGCGGCACTCGGCGTTTTCCGCTGCGCCGAGCGGCGCGCCGGAGGCGTAATAGCCGCGCCGGAACCACGCGCCGTCCCACGCCGCGTTCGCCGCAGCGCGGAGCGATGCACAAAACGCGCCAAGCTCCGCACAGTCGATGCCCAGCGGCTCCGCGATCGCCGCCCAGCGCGGGGCGATGAGCAGGAAAAAGAAGCTGAGCCACTCGCTCTCGCCGCCGACGGCGTCGAAGCCGTCGTTCCAGTCCCCGCCGCCGATATAGAGCAGCCCGTGCGCGCCGCAGCCGCGCGCCGTCACGCGCTCTATGGCGCGGCGGCAGTGGTCCGCGGCGGAGAAGGTCTCCGCCGTCGCCTCCGCGGTCTCATAGCGGTCGCGTTCGCCGGGGGCGAGCTCCGGGGAGCGCAGGCAGGGCGTGCGCGCGGCGAGGATCGCGGCGTCCCCGGTTTTTTCGACATACTCGCACACCGCCCAGACGAGCCAGAGCAGATCGTCGCTGCACCGCGTGCGCACGCCGTGGACCGGTCCGGCGTCGGTATGCCACCAGTGCTGGACGTCGCCTTCGAGATACTGCCGCGCGCAGCAGCGCAATATCTGATCCCGCGCGATCGCGGGGTCGAGCCCGATGAGGTTCACGGCGTCCTGAAGCTGGTCGCGGAAGCCGAAGGCTCCGCCGCTCTGATAGATGCTGCACCGACCGAGCAGGCGGCAGGCGAGCGTCTGATACGGAAGCCAGCCGTTCACGAGGCGGTCCAGCGCCGCCTCCCCGCTCCGCAGCGTGAGCGCGCCGCAGCGCCGCCGCCAGTGCTCCCGCGTTTCGGCGAGGGCGCGGCGCGCCGCTTCCGGCTCGCAGAGCGCGCGGAGACCTTCCGGTCTGCCGAAGCCGAGGGCGATGACCGCCGCCGTCCGGAAGCGCCAGCGCGCGGCGAACACCGGCGCGGCGTCGCGCCCCGTGAAGCCGTCATAGTCCCGCGCTATCGCGCTGCTGCCCCGGCAGGTAAAGCCCTCCGGCGGCTCCGCGGAGAGCGCGTAAAGCGGTCCCGCCTCCGGCATCGCCGCCAAGTTTTTCGCCGCGAGCGCCAGCCCGGTGAACGCCGTCTGCACGCCCCGCTCCGCCGCCGCGTCTCCGCCGAGGCGAAGCCGGGCGCGCCAGTGGAGCGCCGCGCCGGGCAGCGGGCGGTCGCTCTCGATGAGCAGCAGCCGCACGTCCGCGTCCGGCGGGATAAACGCCGTCACGCGCACCTCCGCTTCCCCGACGCGCTTTTCCCAGACCGCCGCCCCCGGCGCAAAGCGCACGCGGCATTCCGTGTCCCCCGGCGCGGCGAAAAGAGACGTGAACTCTCCGCCGAGCTCCAGCGCGAGCATCTCCGGTCCCTCCGTCTCGTTCGGCTGGCAGAGCCACGGCGTAATCTGCCGCTCGCGCGCGTTGCGCAGCCAGAGGTTTCCCGTGCCGCAGTCGGCGGCGAGATAGCCGAGACGTCCGTTTGTCAGCACATTTGCCCATGCCCGCGGTGGGAGCGAACGGTTTACATAAAATACAAATTCCGCGCCGCGCCACTCCCATTTTATCGCGCGCTGGGGCGGGTGCGTCCACACCGGCGGCTCCGCCGGACGCCAATGCGTCCGGCGCGGCAGCTCCGGCAGCGGGGCGGAGAGGTCCAGATGCAGCGCGCCGACGCTCTCCAGCACCGCCGCCGCGCCGGGGTCGGACAGGAGGTGGACGCCGCCGCGTGCATCCTGAAGCAGCTCGCCGCCGGCGCGCCAGAGCGCCCGGTCCAGCGCTCTGCGCAGCGGGCGGTGGTAGCCCGGCGCGTCCCGCGTCAAAAGCACAAGGTCGAAGTCCTGCCCGCAGCCGGTCAGGAAAAGGTGCAGGTCCATCAGCCGCTGCGCCGCGGCAAGCTCGTCCTCGCTCCTGATCTCCGCCCACAGGACCGGCAGATCGCCGGAAATGCCGAAGCGCCAGAGCGCCGGGGCTCCCGCCGCGCCGCCCGCCGCCGGAAACGCCAGAAGCGGCAGCAGGGAAAACGCCCGCTCCGCCGCCGCGCCGTCGAAGCCGAGCAGCGCCGCCGCCGTCTGGGGCAGTGCGCCGGGCTCCGCGCCATGCAGGATGCGCCGGGCGCTCGCGAGCGCGTCGTCCGCCGACCACGCCATGGCGATCGCCGCCGCAGCGCGGCGGACCGTTCCCGGCAGGAGCGGCAGCGCGAGCGTGACCGTCACGGCGCTCTCCGTCAGAAATCGCTCCTCCGCCCCCGCCCAGACCGGCTCCGCGGCGCGACCCGTCCGCGCACCGGGCGCGAGGTCAAAGCGCGCCGGCGCGCTCAGCGCAAGGCACATCCAGAGCTCGCGCGTTCCGCCTCGGGACAGGCGGTGCAGCAGCAGCGCCCCGTCCCGCACGCGGGCGGAGACGCCGAGCGAGAGAAACGCCGGGTGCGCGTCATAGTCCCGCTGCGCGGCGAGCAGGGGCCGCAGATGCAGCATCAGCGCCGCGTCCGCCGGGCTGTCCCCGTCGTTGCGGAGCAGGAAGTCGCGCCGCTCGCCGATCTCGTTTTCCGCGGCGCAGACCGTGCAGCGGCTCTCGATCGCGCCGCGGCGCGCGGTGAACTCCGCGTGCGTGGGCGTGAAGCGCCAGGCATAGCGGACGTCCAGCTCCGCCGGATCCGGCAGCGCCGACCACGCCTCGCCGTCGGCTGAAACGAGCACGTCCACGCCCTTTTCACGCGCCAGCGGCGACGCGGGCGCGAGGTAGGGCGTCACGCCGCGCCAGAGCGGGCGCGTCAGCCCCGTCTCCGCGGCGAGCAGCGAATAGCTCCGGCTCGCGAGCAGCGTGCAGCGCGGGGTCAGCCCATCCACGCCCTCGCCGGCGCTCTCCCACCCGGCGGCGTCCGAGCGCGCGGCGCGGCGGACCGGCTCCTCTCCGGCGTCCGAACGCCGCAGCGGGCGGCTGCCGACCGGCAGCGCCTCGGCGAGCAGCCCGGCATAAGCCCGCATAGCGGGGTCGGCAAAAAAGCGCCTCCGCATTGCCCCGGCGCAGAGGGCGTTATCGAGCGCGGTGAGGCTCATCCCCGCGTGGTGCGCGAAAACACAGCGCACGGCGGCGGGCGCGGCGCGGTAAAGGCGGCTCGTGGAATAATCGAGCGCTTCCCAGAAGCCGAGCTCGCCGCGCATGCCGAGCCCTTCCAGCCGCCGCAGATCGCGCACCGCCGCGGCGGGCGACACCGCGAGCGCCAGAAACGCGCTGTAAGGCGAGACGACGTTTTCCCGGTCCATCCCGCGGCGCAGGGCGAGCGCGGCGCAGCCGTGCGCCTTATAGCGGTAAGAGAGGTCCGGCGAGAGCGCGGCGTAAGCGCTCTCGGAAACTCCCCACGGCGTCCCGGCTTCCCGCCCGCGGCGGCGCTGGACGTAGAGGCAGAATCTCGCGCTCTCCCAGAGCAGCGAGCCGCGCTGGGGCGGCAGCAGCAGCTCCGGCATCAGGTATTCAAACATTGTGCCCGTCCAGCTGACGAGCCCGCGATAGGGTCCGCAGGCGCTCTGCGCGCGGCCGAGACGCGCCCAGTGCTCCGCCGGAACGTCGCCGCGCGCAGCGGCGAGATAGCCCGTGAGCCGCGCCTCGCTCGCGAGCAGGTCGTACCACGAGCGGCTGAGCGTGCCGCCCGTCGCATCGAAGCCGGTGTGGAACAGCTTCCGCTTCCGGTCAAAAAGCGGCGCAAAATCCATCGCATCGGCTATCTCCCCGGCGCGCGCGGCGAGATCGGGGCGGTGCAGCTCGGTAAGCCCGGCGCGCAGCGCGATGAGCGAGGCACAGAGATTGCCGGAGTCCACGGTGGAGACATAGCGCGGCTCCAGCGGGGCGAGCGTGCGGGTGTCATACCAGTTATACAGGTGTCCGTGCCACTTCTCCAGCCGCTCCGCGGTGTCCAGCATACGCCCCAGCAGCGCCGCCGCGTCCGCCGCGGAGACGAGGCCGAGGTCCGCCGCCGCGAGAACGCTCAGCGCGGAAAGTCCGATGTTCGTCGGGCTCGTGCGGTGGGCGATGCCCACGGGCGGCTGGAGCTGGAGGTTATCCGGCGGGAGAAAGTGGTCCTCCGCCGTCAGCACGCGGGCGAAATAGCCCCAGGTGTCCCGCGCGCAGCCGAGGAGATAGTCCCGGTCGCGCGGCGAAAGCTCCGGCGGCGGCGCGGCGGGCAGGCTCAGCAAAAGCGCGAAGACCGGCGTCAGCAGCCAGAGCACGCCGGCAGCCTTTCCGAGCACGAGGGGCGACCACAGCATGAGCGCGAGCCCCAGCGCCGGTGCGGTCCAGAGCGCACGGTAAAAACGCCAAAGCCCCTGCCGCGCCGCGGCGCACTGGGCGGCGGTCTGCCATTGCAGCAGCCGCTTTTTGGAAACGCCCATGCGCCAGAGCGCGCGGAGCGCCGCTGTGAGGCAGCGCCAAGCCTCGACGGGCAGGAGCAGCAGGCGCAGCCATGTGCGCACGAGCCCGCCGCCGAAGCCGAAAAACGCGCGGGTCTGGAACACGGTGGTCCCGCCGTTCAAAACCGCCTCCGCCGCCGCGAGCAGCAGCTCGCTGCCGAGCGCAAGACCCGCCGCGAGCGCCGCGAGGCGGAGCCCCGGTCCCGGCAGAAAAAAGCCCAGCGCGAGCGCGATGAGCTCCGCCGCCGGGACGAGCGAGCGGCGCAGCGAGTCGAAAAGCTGCCACCGCGCCGCCTCCGGCAGCGCGCGTCCGGCGCGCAGCAGATAGGGCAGATTCTGCCAGTCCCCGCGCGTCCAGCGCTCCAAGCGCCGGAAATAAGCGGGCACGGCGGCGGGAAAGGCATCCGTCAGCTCCGCCTCGCCGACGAAGCCGGCGCGCAGGAACGCGCCCTCCACCGCGTCGTGGCTCAGGCAGCGGTTTTCCGGGATGCGGGAGCCGAGGCAGGCAAGATAGGCGTCGATGTCCACGAGCCCCTTCCCCGCAAAGCCGCCGCGCCCGAAAAGCGCCATACCGAGATGGCTGCATGCGCCGCAGTAAGGGTCCGTGCCGCCGCGCCCGGCGAAAACGCGCGTAAAATCGCTCGCGTTCGCGCTTGATAGCTCCGTGCCGAGCCGCGGGGCGATCACGCCGAAGCCGCGCGTGACAACGCCGTCGGCGTTCCGGACGGGACGATTCAGCGGGTGGAGGAGCGCGCCGACGAGCCGCTTCACCGCGCCGGGCGTCAGATGCGTGTCCGCGTCGAGCGTCAGGAGAAAGTGCGTGTCCGCGAGCGCCGCGGCGTCCCCCGCCGCAACGGTGACGCCGCTATGCTGCCCGCGCAGCAGACGCATCAGCTCCAGCAGCGCGCCGCGCTTGCGCTCCCAACCGGCGTAAGCGCCCTCCGGAGTCTTCACCGGCTCGCGCAGCAGGCAGAAAAAGCCGCCGCCGTATTTCGCGTTCAGCGCCGCGATCTCCGCCGCCGCGCGCTCCGCCGCCGCGCGCTGGGCGTCCGTCGGCGGAACGTCGGACGCCGGATAGTCGAGCAGCAGCGCGAAGGCGAGGTTCTCCCCCGCCCCGCGGCAGAGCAGCGCGTGCTCCTCCAGACGCGCCGCGGCGTCATCGTCTCCGACGAGGCTCGTGACGACGCAGAGCGTCTTCCCCTCCGGCGGAACGCCCGCCGCAAGGTCCATCCGCGGCAGGCTCACCGGCTCCAGCCGCCGCAGCAGCACGAAATCCAGCAGGCGCTTGCAGAGCTCGCTGAGCGGCAGGAGCAGCAGCGCCGCCGCTGCCGCGCTCCGGGAGGCAAAGCCCGCCAGAAGCGCAAAAAACAGCGTCAGGAGCACATTCGCGGCAAGATACCATCCGCCGCGCCGCGGCTTTTCCGGCGCACCGAGCGGCGAGACGAGCAGCCACCAGCCGACATGCCGCTGTACGCCCGTCCCCGTGCGCGCGAGGACGAGCGCCTTTTCCGCCGCGCGCGTCTCCGGAAGCTGCGCCGCGGCTGCGCAGTCGGCGAGGCGCCGCCGGTAAAGCGCGCGGCTTTGCTCATCCATTTTCGGGTAAACGCCCGCAGGGTCGCAGCGGAGCAGCTGCCCGGCGAGGTCGGCGTCCCGCAGCGTTTCGTCGAGCGCGCCGTCCGCGAGAGAGCGCAGCGCCGTGATGAGCCGGGCGCAGCCGTCCTCGTCGCCCGCCCCCGCCCGGCGCGGCAGCGCGATCACCGCCGCGGCGCGCAGCGCGTCCGGCAGCGCGCCGAGCTCGGAAAAGCCGAGCGGCAGCACCCGCTGCGCGCCCGCCAGAAAATGCGCCGTCCGCACCGGACTCAGCTCCCCATGGCCGGACGCGAGCAGCCCCGCCGCAAGACGGCAGACGACGGGCTCGCCGCCCCGCAGCCGCAGCCGCCGCGCCGCGGCGAGGGCGCGCGCCGCGCTCTCCCCCTCGCGCCGGACGAGATAGGCGTTATCGAGGATCCAGCACGCCCAGCCCGGCGTGTCCGCCGCGTCGCCCCAGCGCGCGGAAAGCGCCTCCGTCAGCCGCCGGAGCTCCCGCAGCGCGCGCCGCAGCCGCCGCGCCGCGTCCCGCCCGGAGCCCGTCCCGTCCGGAAACGCGCGCCGCGCGAGGTTCTCCGCGTAGCCGTCCAGCTCCGCCTCCTCCACGAATAGTCCCGTTTTTTCATAATTCATGGCGTGGTCCGCCCCCTTTGAAATGCCGCAGTTTTCTTCAGCGTTCAGTTTTTCCCGCGGGAGGAAAAAATATTCTATTCTCAAAAAGCCTCGCAGAGTTTGCGCCCGCAGGCGCAAATAGAGTCCAATTATTTTTCGGCGGGGCATGTACCTGCCGAAAAATACTCTGCGCGGAACGAACGTGCGAGCCGTAGGCGAGTGCGCTGAGCGGAGTGTTTCTCTCTCAACCGAGAGCCCAGCGAAGCGGGTCTCGGTTGAATTTTTATGTGTACAGGAAAAATACTTGACAGCGGAGAAAAACGGGCTTATAATACGGGAGCATCGTGAAAACTCAGGGGGAGGTGCGCTTTTTTATGGACGATACGCTTCTGCGCACCATGCTCTTTGATTTTTACGGCGACCTGCTGACGGACAAGCAGCGGGAGTATTACGATCTGCACTACAACAGCGACCTCTCGCTCTTCGAGATCGCGGAGACGAGCGGCACGAGCCGGCAGGCGGTGTGGGACATCATCCGCCGCGCGGAGCAGTCCCTGCGGGACACCGAGGCGCGCACCGGGCTCGTCGCGCGCGCCATGCGCCAGCGCGAAACGCTGCGCGAGGTCATCGCCGCGGCGGAAACGCTGCCGGAGAGCGAAACAAAGCGCGAGATGCTCGAAAAGCTCCACGCGCTTGCCGACTGACGAAAGGAGAAGCCGGATGGCATTTGAATCCCTGTCCGAAAAATTATCCGCCGCGTTCCGGAAGCTCCGCGGCAAGGGCCGCCTCAGCGAGGCGGACGTCAAGGAGGCCATGCGCGAGGTGCGCCTCGCCCTGCTCGAAGCGGACGTCAGCTACAAGGTCGTCAAGGACTTCGTAAAGCGCGTCACGGAGCGTGCCGTCGGGCAGGACGTGCTCGAAAGCCTCTCCCCCGCCCAGATGGTCGTCAAGATCGTCAACGAGGAGCTCATCGCCCTCATGGGGGGCGACTCCGGAAAGCTGAACCTCGGCGGACAGGCGCCGCATGTGATCATGCTCGTCGGCTTGCAGGGCGCGGGCAAGACCACGAACGGCGCAAAGCTCGCCGGACTTATGAAAAAGCAGGGCCGCCGCCCGCTGCTCGTCGCCTGCGACGTTTACCGTCCCGCCGCGATCAAGCAGCTTGAGACCGTCGGCGCCCAGCTCGATATCCCCGTGTTCCAGATGGGACAGGGCGACCCCGTGGAGATCGCGAAGGCGGGCATCGCCCACGCAAAGCGCCACGGCAACGACCTCGTTTTCCTCGACACCGCGGGCAGACTCCACATCGACGAGCAGCTCATGGACGAGCTGAAGAACATCAAGGCGGAGACGAAGCCGGCGGAGATCCTGCTGGTCGTGGACGCCATGACCGGTCAGGACGCGGTCAACGCGGCGACCGCCTTCGACGAAGCCCTCGGCATCGACGGCATTATGCTGACGAAGCTCGACGGCGACGCCCGCGGCGGCGCGGCGCTCAGCGTCAAAGCCGTCACCGGCAAGCCCATCAAGTTCGCCGGAACGGGCGAAAAGCTCGACCAGATCGAGGTGTTCCACCCCGACCGCATGGCGAGCCGCATCCTCGGCATGGGCGACGTGCTGACCCTCATCGAAAAAGCCGAGGCGACGATGGACGAGAAGAAGGCACGCGAGCTTGAAGAGCGCCTGCGCGCCAACAAGTTCACGCTTGCCGACTTTTATGATCAGCTTCAGCAGCTGCGCTCCATGGGCAGCATGCAGGATATCCTCGCGATGATGCCCGGCGTGGACGCCAAGGCTCTCGGCGGCGCGAATCTGGACGAAAAGGCGATGGTGCGCACCGGCGCGATCATCCAGTCCATGACGCCGCGCGAGCGCGAGAACCCGGAGATCATCGGCTCGTCCCGCAAAAAGCGCATCGCCGCCGGCAGCGGCACCACCGTTGTGGACGTCAACAAGCTCTTAAACCAGTTTTCCGCGATGCAGAAGCTGATGAAGCAGATGAGCGGGATGGGCGGCAAGAAAATGAAGCGGCTGCAGCGCATGGGCGGCTTTCCCGGCATGCCCTCCGGCTTCGGCTTTTAAGTAATTTTCCCGGTATGCGACAAGGGCTTTGCCCCTTTTCCATAGAAACACGAAAAATGGAGGTGAAAATACATGGTCAAGATCAGACTGCGCAGAATGGGCGCCAAGAAGAACCCCTACTACCGCATCGTCGTCGCTGATTCTCATTTCCCGCGTGACGGTCGTTTCATCGAGGAGATCGGCACCTATGATCCGACTGCGACGCCGTCCGCCATCAAGGTGGATCTGGAGCGCGCGAAGTACTGGATCGCGAACGGCGCACAGCCGACCGACACTGTCAAGGCTCTGCTGAAGAAGGCGGAAGGCTGAGACGTAAGGAGAAACAACCCAAATGAAAGAACTGCTGACCTATATGATACAGAACCTCGTGGACCATCCGGACGAGGTTTCTGTGACCGAGCGCGAAGCCGGCGCGGAGACGGTCTTTGAAGTCCGTGTCGCCGACGGCGACATGGGCAAGGTCATCGGCCGTCAGGGAAGGATCATCAAGGAGGTCCGCGTCCTGATGAAGGCCGTCGCCCAGAGAAAGGGCAAAAAGGTCTCCGTCGAGGTCCTCGACTGAGCAAAAAGCGCTGAAAAGCTCCGTGCCATCCACGGAGCTTTTTTCAGCAAAGACCGGGACAAAAGGATTTTTTTAACTATGGAAAAAAAACAGTATCTGGAGATCGGGCAGATCGTGAACACCCACGGCATCCGCGGCGAGGTCCGCATCCAGCCGTGGGCGGATTCGCCGGAGTTTCTGCTCCGCTTCAAGACTTTTTATATCGGCGGCGCGCCGGTCAAGGTGTGCGCATCGCGCGTCCACAAGGGCTGCGTCATCGCCCTGCTGGACGGCATCACGGATGTGAACGCCGCCATGTCGCTCAAGAACAAAACGCTCTGCATCGACCGCGCGGACGCCCGGCTGCCGAAGGGCAGCTTCTTCCTCGCGGACATTCTTGGCGCGCGGGTCGTCACGGAGGACGGCACGGAGCTCGGCACCCTTGCCGACACGCTGGACCTCCCCGGTCAGCGCGTCTACGTCGTCCGCGGCGAGCGCGAGCACCTCATCCCCGCCGTGCCGGAGTTCATCCTGCACACGGACGCGGACGCCGGCGTCATCACCGTGCGGCTCATCGAGGGGATGTGAGCGGGCTCTATGAAGATCGACATTTTAACGCTGTTTCCCGACAATATGAACGCGATGCTCCACGAGAGTATCCTCGGCCGCGCGGCGAAAAAGGGCATTCTCGACATCCGCTGTGTCCAGATCCGCGACTTCACCGAAAACCGCCAGAATCAGGTGGACGATTACCCCTACGGCGGCGGCTGGGGCTGCGTGATGATGGCGCAGCCGCTCAAGAGCGCGGTGGAGAGCGTGGTGGAGACACCGAAGAGCGCGCGCACGCGCGTCATTTATCTGAGCCCGCAGGGTCCCACCTTCGACCAGACCAAGGCGCGCTCCCTCGCGCGGGACTATGACCATCTCGTGCTCGTCTGCGGCCACTATGAGGGCGTTGACGAGCGCTTCATCGAAGCGTGCGTGGACGAGGAGCTCTCCCTCGGCGACTTTGTGCTGACCGGCGGCGAGCTCGCTGCCATGGCGGTAACGGACGCGGTGTGCCGCCTCGTGCCGGGCGTGCTCTCCGACGAGGCGTGCTACACCGGCGAGAGCCACTGGGACGGGCTGCTCGAATACCCGCAGTACACCCGCCCGGAGACGTGGGAGGGCCGCACGGTGCCGGAGGTGCTGCGCAGCGGCAATCAGGCGGAGATCGACCGCTGGCGGCGCAAGGAGATGCTCCGCCGCACGCAGCAAAAGCGCCCGGAGCTGATGGAAAAATTTGAGCCCGACGAGGCGGACGCCAGGCTCTTCGCCGAGCTCGAACGCGACGAAAAGCGCCTGAAGCTGACCGAGCCGGTGCGCTGCCGCCCCGCGGAGGAGGCGGACCTCGACGCCATTATGCTCATTTTGCGGCAGGCGAAAAACTATATGAAAAAGCACCGGCTGAACCAGTGGCTCGGCGATTACCCCTCCGAGGACTTCATCCGGGAGGACATGGAGCGCGGTGCCGCCTACGTGATGACTTACGGTGGGCGCATCGCGGCGTATTTCGCGCTCACGGAGGGCGAGGACCCGACCTATGCCGTCATCACGGACGGCAAATGGCGCTGGGACGGACCTTACTGCACGGTCCACCGCGCCGCCGTCGGCGCGGAATACCGCGGCAGTGCCATGGCGCGGGAGCTGATGCGCGCGGCGGAGGCGCTCGCGCTGGAAAAGGGCGTTTTCTGCCTGCGGGCGGACACCCACCGCCACAACGAGCCCTGCAAGGCGCTCCTCCGCGCCTCCGGCTTCGCCTATCGCGGCAACATCCGCTGCAACGCCGAGGGCGACCCCCGCCGTCAGGCGTTTGAAAAGCTGCTGAAGGGAGAGGGCGCAAAGTGAATCTGACGGACATCAACGAGATCCGGGCGCTTCTGGCGCGGACGGGCTTCCGCTTTTCCAAGTCGCTGGGGCAGAATTTTCTCTGCGCGGCATGGGTGCCGGAGCAGATCGCGGAATCGGCGGGGCTGGACGGCGAGACCGGCGTGCTGGAGATCGGTCCCGGCATCGGCTGCCTGACCGTGGAGCTCGCAAAGCGCGCAAAGCGCGTCCTCAGCATCGAGCTCGACGGCGCGCTCCGCCCCGTGCTGGCGGAAACGCTCCGCGGCTGCGAAAATGTCGAGGTCCGGTTCGGCGACGCGCTGCGTCTGGACCTCGCCGCGCTCGTGGAAGAGCGCTTTGCCGACTGCGCGCGCGTCGTTGTCTGCGCCAATCTGCCCTACAACATCACGACGCCGATCCTCACAAAGCTCGTGGAGAGCGGGCTTTTCGAGCGCATCACGGTCATGATCCAGCGCGAGGTCGCGCTGCGCATCTGCGCGGCGGAGAACACCGCCGATTACGGCGCGTTCACGCTGCTGATGCAGTGGCATACCTCCCCGGAGCGGCTTTTTGACGTGCCCGCCGGCTGCTTCATCCCCGCCCCGAAGGTGACGAGCAGCGTCGTAACGCTTCTGCGGCGGGACGCCCCGCCCTGCCCCGTGCGCGACGAACGGCGCTTTTTCGCGGTCGTCCGCGCGGCGTTCAACCAGCGGCGCAAAACGCTCTGCAACGCGCTCTGCAACGGGCTCGGCATCCCGCGCGAGACGGTCCGCGCCGCGCTGGAGCAGCTCGGTCTGCCGGAAACCGTCCGCGGCGAGGCGCTGAGTCTCCGCCAGTTCGCCGCCCTCAGCGACGCGCTGGAGGCTTAAGGCAGCACCGCCCGGCGCCGGCAGCCGCCTCAAAAAAGTTCGGGAAAAAGCGCAAATCATGCTTGACATTTCCGCCCGCGGGTGCTATGATAATCAAGCGTTCCGCGAGCGGAACAAAATGCGCGAGTGGTGGAATTGGTAGACTCGCTGGCTTCAGGTGCCAGTGCTCATTCCGGGCGTGCGGGTTCGACTCCCGCCTCGCGCACCACGAAAAGGGCTCTTTTGTCTATGACAAGAGAGCCTTTTCGCACGTTCAGTGCACCTGCGGCACATTGAGACTTCCCTTTGCGCAAAGCGCGAAGCATCACGGCGGCAGCGCCGCGGCTTCACTTGGGCGAAGTCCAAGCTTCGCTGAAAACGGCCTGGGACGCGGATGCCGACAGGTCCCCGCGCGGCAAAAAGAGATGGACGGCGCGCCGGCTCTTTTTGCCTTGACAGCACCTGCTTCCCCATTGACAACCCCCGCACGCAGCGGGTATAATCTACGCAGAGAAAACCATAGGAGGCTCCCTTTTTATGACCATCAGCTATCTGGAAAAGCCTGCGATGCACTTCATCGGCTTCGGCGCGGAGATCGCGCAGGCGGACTGCTATACGGCTTGTCCGGCGTTCTGGGACGAGGCCTATCATCAGCGCTACGCGCGGCTCTGGGCGGGCGGCGAGGCGGAGACGGCGGCGGAGCGCGCCGTGCTCGCGAACAGCATCGGCATGTACGCCCTCTGCATCGACCACGGCCGCAGCTTCACTTACGTCATCGCCGGGCGCTACGAGGGCGGCGAGGTGCCGGAGGGCTTCGAGCTCTACGAGCTGCCGGAGAGCGAATACGCCGTGTTCGAGACGCAGGGTCCGCTCCCCGTTTCGCTCCAGCGCCTGACCGACCGCGTCTGGAACCGCTGGTACCCGAACGAGGGCCGCGAGTTTGAGCGCAACGGCGACGTCTCGATCGAGGTCTACTCCTCCGGGGACCCGAAAAGCCCCGACTACCGCAGCGCCATCTGGCTCCCCGTCAAGCGCCGCACCGCGAATTTCGACTGGTAAAAATACTCTGTCCGCCGCCCCGTCCGGGGCGGCGGACGAATTTTTAAACTTTCTGCAAACAGAGGAACATTTGACTTTCCCGCTCCGTCGTATTATAATAACGTACCGCTAGTAACGTACCGCCTGCCGGGTCGATCCGCTCCCCGGCGCGGAGAAACAGGAACTATTACGGACCTTTTCGATAAGGAGATCATTTATGGACAGCGCTAAGAAAAAACAGCTTTACCTGATCGGCGGCATCGCGGCTGCGGTGTGCGTCGTTCTGGCGGTCGTGCTGCTGCTGACGCTCGGCGGCGGGAGCAAGGGCTACGACAAGCACTACGACGCGGCGGAGCAGGCGTTCCTGCGCCGCGATTACGACACGGCTCTGCGCGAGCTGGACAAGGCCATGGACGAGCAGGTGACGGAGGAAGCGTATCTGCTGATGGCGGACGTCTACTATGCGCAGGGCGACACGGAGATGGCGATCCAGGTCCTCTATCTCGGCGCCTCCCGCGTCGGCGGGGACGCCATCGACCGCATGCTCGAAAAGCTCAAGGCGGGCGAGGACCTGCCCGAACCGGGCGACACGGTGTCCGTCGGGGGCGAGAGCTTCGCCGCGGACGCGACGAGCGCCGCGCTGAACGGCAAGGGGCTCAAATCGAGCGACCTCGCCCTGCTCAGCACGCTGACGGAACTGGAGAGCCTCAGCCTCTCGGCAAACGGTCTGACGGACGTCTCCGCGCTCACGGGGCTCGCGAAGCTCACCGTGCTGGACCTCTCGGAAAACCTCATCCGCGACGTGAGCGCCCTCGGCGCGCTCACCAGCCTTCGCACGCTCTATCTGGACGGCAACCCCATTCAGGACTTCAGCCCGCTGGAGCGCCTTACGAATCTCCGCACGCTCAGCCTCAAGGACATCAGCATCACGGAAAGCCAGCTCGAAGCGCTTCAGAAGGCGCTGCCGGAGTGCAGCATCCACACGGACACGCCGGTGGAGGAGGTCAAGGAGCTGGAGCTCGGCGGCAAGAAGTTCCGGAGCGACGCCGAGGAGCTGAATCTCGGCGGGCTGGAGCTCGACGACATCAGCGCCCTCGCCGAATGCACCAGGCTGAAAAAGCTCGACCTGCGCGACAACAAGATCACGGATCTCAGCCCGCTCGTGGACCTTCAGGAGCTGGAGTGGCTCTGCCTCTGGAATAACGAAGTGAGCGACCTCAGTCCGCTGATGAGTCTGAAGAAGCTGACGTATCTGGACGTCGACACGAACAAAATCACGGACATCACCGTGCTCGGCTACCTCACGGAGATGGAGGAGCTCTGGCTCAACAACAACGCCCTGCGCAGCGTGGAGGTGCTGAAAAGCCTCACGAAGCTGACGCGGCTGGGACTGAAAAACACCGGGCTCACGGACAAGCAGCTCGACGCCCTCGCCGGGCTCACGGAGCTTAAAGAGCTCACCGTGGAGGAAAACCCGGAGCTTTCCGCAAACCGCGTCGCGGTGTTGAAGGAGTCCCTCCCCCGCTGCACGATCGCGAGCTCCGACCTGCTCTGGACGGTGACGCTCGGCGGCAAGACCTACAAGAGCGACTGCAAGGAGATCACCCTCGCCGCCGACGCCGGTGTGACGAGCCTCGCCGGGCTGGAGCGCTTCACGGCGCTGGAGCGCCTCGTGCTCGACGGCAACGCCGTGACGGACCTCAGCCCGCTCTACGGTCTTTCCTCGCTGAAGCTCGTGAGTCTCAAGAGCACCGGCGTTTCCGAGGACGAGATCGCGGCGCTGCGCGCCAAGCTGCCCGGCTGCAAGATCGTGACGGACAAGGCGGAGGAGCCGGACCCCGGCTATGACAAGGACGCCGCCGCGATGGGTGCTTCCGCCGCGGTGGACGCCGCCGGCACCGGCAGCGGCTACGCCGTGCTCTGGTGGAGCGACGACGCCGTATCCGCCGGCGTTTACCACGGCTTTGCGGAGAAGGCGGGCGCGCTCGGCTTAAACCTCGTGAGCGAGAGCGCGCTCTCCGCCGACAGCGGGGACTACTCCGCCTATCTCGCGCTGGCACAGGCGAAGGGCGCGGACGTCGTTGTCCTCGCCGTCAGCGACGAGGCGCTCGCCCTCATCGTCGGGCAGGCAGAGGAGCTCGGCTACGCGCCCAGCTTCGTGCAGGTATATTAAGAACAAAAAAACGTGGGGCTTTTCCAAATCGGAAAAGCCCCACAACGCTTTTATTATAGCATGTTTGCATGCCAAATGCAATAGGGTCATTTTTGTCCACTATTCCGCCTTTCTTTTCCCCCTGCGGTATGGTAAACTACAACCAAGGAAGGGCAGCACATCCCAAGCCCTTTCATCCCACCAAAGAAGGAGTGACGCATCCATGAAGTTCCATTTCATCGAGAAGAAGCTGCAGGTCGAACCGGAGGTCAAAAGCTACGCGGAGAAAAAGGTCGGAAAGCTGGATAAATACTTCAAGCAGGACAGCGAGGCCTCCGTCGCCTTCAGCACCGAGCGCGGCCGCTGCAAGGTGGAAGTCACGGTCAACAACAACGGAATGTTCTACCGCGCGAGCGAGCTGACGGGCGATATGTACGCCTCGATCGACTCCGCCGTCGCCCTCATCGAGCGCCAGATCCGCAAGAACAAGACCCGTCTGGAGAAAAAGCTCCGCGACGGCGCGTTCGAGCGCGAGATCAAGCCGGAGTACTTCCCCCCGGAGGAGGACAGCGAGGAGGAGTTCCAGATCGTCCGCACCAAGCGCTTCTCCATCAAGCCGATGACCCCGGAGGAGGCGATCTTGCAGATGAATCTGCTGGAGCACTCGTTCTTCGCCTTCCTCAACATCGACGATGACGACAGCTTCTCCGTGGTCTACGCCCGCAAAAACGGCGGCTACGGTCTCATCTCCGCGGCGGACGCGAAATAAAGAAAATATCAAAACTCCGGCTCAAATGAGCCGGAGTTTTTTT
>CAVCTM010000022.1:0-24467 GCA_963605115.1 Pseudobutyrivibrio sp.
GGAGGGAACGTGCTCGCCGTAAGGCGAGTGCGCTGAGCGGAGTGAATCCTTTTCATCCGGGAGCCCAGCGTAAGCGGGTCCCGGATGAGTTTCAGAACAGGGCTTTGGTCTCCTTGGTGAGCTTCAAGTAAGCCGAGAGGAGCAGGTTGATGTCCAGCGCGGTGGCGACGCCCTGATAGCCGAGGTCGAGGAAGCGCTGGGTCATCTCCAGCGAGGGAGAGTAAGCGAGGCAGAACTTGCCCGCGGCGCGGCAGGCGGCGGAGATGCGGGCAAAGGCGGCGAGCACCTCCGGCGCGCCGAACTCGCCGGGGCGGTCGAGCGCGATGGAGAGGTCGCAGGGACCGACAAAGATGCCGTCTACGCCCTCCAGCGCCGTCACCGCCTCGATCTCGTCGAGGCAGCCGCGCGTTTCGCACATGGGGATGAGCAGCGTCTCGCGGTTATGATATGCCCAGTGCTCGCGGATGGGCAGCGCGCCGAGACCGAAGTCCGAGCCGCGGCCCATTGCCATGCCGCGGTTGCCGACGGAGGGGTATTTTGCCCACTCCACGAGCTGCCTGGCGTCCGCGAGCCCGCCGACCTGCGGCACGATGAGCCCCTTGGCGCCGAGATCCAGCGGCTTTAAGATCGAGGAGCGGGAGATCTCCTTCACGCGCACGAAGGCGGTGAGGTCGTGCGCCTCCGCCGCACGGATCATGTCGCCCGCGGTCTCGATGGCGATGGGGGAATGCTCCCCGTCGATGATAACATAGTCCATGCCGGACAGCCCGATGGCGTCCATGGCAAGACCGCTGCCCGTGTGGAAGAAGGTGCCGACGATCTTCTCGCCGCGGTCCAGCTTTTCCCGAACGTGATTTTTGATCATAGTGTTTTGTTCCTTTCTGCCGGCTGACACCGGCGCCCCATATTGACGGGGCTATTCTAAGGGAACGCGCGCGAAAGTGTCAATTTCTGCGCATCTTCCGGCGATTTTGCGAAAAGTGGTTTTCCGCGCGGCGCGATGGGGCGGCTTTGCCCCCGGAGGACGGGGGCGGGAAGTTCATTTTTTTGCCTCCGCCGCCCCGGATTGCGCTGAAAAAAACCAAAAACCCCGTCGCGGCGCGAAAAACGCACACTTTTTGACATGAGGCGGCACGAAATTTTATAATGTTCGCATAAAACTGATACTCTGCCCTCGCCGGCAGAGGGAAAGGAAGAGAGAACACTATGGCACCTACCGAACGGGTCAGCCGCCTGCGCGAGCGGATGCTGGTAACGCCCGCCATCTGCGTGGAGCGGGCTTATTACATGACGAAGTCTTATCAGAAAACGGAGAATCTCCCGGTCATCCTGCGCCGCGCGCGGGCGCTTGCGGAGATCTTGGACAATATGACCGTCCGCATTGAGGAGGGCGAGCTGCTCGCCGGCTGGCAGACGAGCAAGGAGCGCGGCGGCGCGCTGCTCATCGAGATGCGCAGCGACTGGATCGCCGAGGAGCTGGACACCGTGCAGGACCGCGAGTGGGACAAATATCAGCCGCTCAGCGAGGAGGAGAAGGACAAGATCCGCGAGATATTACCCTACTGGCACGGCAAGACCCTCTCCGATTACTGGATCGGCGCGGTGCCGCCCTGGGCGGCGAAGCTGGAGAACATCCTCCAGACCGGCGGCTTCTGCCGCAACGGGCACCATCAGGCGCACTCCGTCGCGGACTATGAAACGGTGCTGCGCCGCGGTCTGCGCGCCTCCATCGACGATGCGCGCCGCCGCCTTGCGGAGCTCGACCCCTTCACGCCGGAGGATCTGGACCGCAGCCACTTTTACGAGAGCGTCATCATCGCGCAGGAGGCGGTCGTGCGCCACGCGAACCGCTATGCCGACCTCGCCGCGGCGCAGGCGCAGGCGGAGACAGACCCGGTCCGCCGCGCGGAGCTGGAGCGGATGGCGGAGATCTGCCGCCGTGTTCCGGAGCAGCCGGCGCGCTCGTTCCGCGAGGCGGTGCAGAGCATCTGGCTCGTGTTCGTGCCGCTGATGATCGAGTGCTGGGGCGCGGGCATGAGCCTCGGCCGCGTGGACCAGTATCTGCTGCCCTATTACGAGGCCGACCTCGCCTCCGGCGCGATCACGCGCGAGGAGGCGCTGGAGCTGGCGTCGCTGCTGCTCATCAAGCTCAACGCCGCCATCAATTTACAGGAAAACTTCCTCAGCGTGGCGTTCTCCGGCTACCCGGTCATGCAGGGGCTCACCATCGGCGGCATCACGCCGGACGGCCGCGACGCGGTCAATGCGCTGACTTATCTTTTCCTCGACGCGGAGGCGGACGTCGGGCTCACGGCGGAGGACGTCGTTGTGCGCATCAGCCGCTATAACCCGGAGAAGTTCGTCATCCGCGCCTGTGAGGTCGCGCGCGACCTCCACGGCAAGCTGAAATTCGTCTCCGACGACACGACGATCGAGTCCCTGCTCCAGATGGGCACCCCGCTCGAAGACGCGCGCGACTATGTTTCCGTCGGCTGCCACAACCCCTCCATCCCTTACCGCGCCCACGACCCGAACGGCAACGTTGTCAACTGCGGCTTCATTCTGGAGCTTGCGCTCAATGACGGCGTGTTCCGCAAGACCGGCGAGCG
This sequence comes from Pseudobutyrivibrio sp., assembly GCA_963605115.1. Classification (GTDB taxonomy): domain Bacteria; phylum Bacillota; class Clostridia; order Oscillospirales; family Oscillospiraceae; genus SVKR01. The sequence goes on from CAVCTM010000022.1 coordinate 2,610, forward strand.
CCTCGGTCTGCCGACCGGCGACCCGCGCTCGTTCACGAGCTTCGAGCAGGTGCGCGAGGCGTTTATGCGCCAGTTCCGCTATATGATGCGCGCCACCTTTGCCTTCAAAAACGCGGATATGGAGATGTTCGGCACCCACTCGGCGTGTCCGCTGCTCTCCTCGCTTTACCCCGTCTGCTTCGACCGCGGCATCGACATCTATCAGGGCGGTACCTATCCCCAGCTCAGCCACACGACCGGACTCGGCTGCCTCGCCAACGTCGGCGACAGCCTCGCGGCGATCAAAAAGGTCGTGTTCGACGACAAGAAGATCACGATGCAGCGCCTCTGCGACGCGCTCGACGCGAACTATGTCGGCTATGAGGACGTGCTCCACTTCGTCACGAAGGCGCCGAAGTTCGGCAACGACGACGACTATGTGGACCTGCTGCTCCGCGGCGTGCTGACGGACATGTGCCACTTTATCAAGCAGTTCAAGATCTATAAAAACGCGCGCAACTCCTGCTCGGCGATCACGATGACGGCGAACATCCCCTACGGCGCCGTGCTCGGCGCAACGCCGGACGGCCGCCGCGCCGGGGAGCCGCTCGCGGAGGGCGGCATCTCGCCCCATCAGGGCAGGAACGTCTCCGGCGTCACGAGCACCTTCCGCTCCGTGGCGAAGCTCGATCAGGTCCTGCTCGCAAACGGCAGCATCCTGAACGTCCGCGTCAGTCCGGAGCTCGTGAAAAACGCCGCCGGCGTCCGCTCCTTCGCCCGCATGCTGCGCACCTTCTTTGAGTACGGCGGCAACCTCGTCCAGTTCAACTTCACGAGCAACGCCACGCTGCGCGAGGCGCAGCGCTTCCCGGAGAAGTATAAGGACCTGCTCGTCCGCGTGGCGACTTACAGCGCTTACTTCACGGAGCTCAGCCCGGAGCTCCAGAACAACATCATCGAGCGCAGCGAGTGCGAGAGCTGAGAAGGGAGACCGAAATGAGCGAAAAAGCGCTGGTGTTCCACATCATCCACGGCTCGTTCGTGGACGGCTACGGCATCCGCACGACCGTGTTCCTGAAGGGCTGCCCGCTGAAGTGCATCTGGTGCTGCAACCCGGAGGGGCAGTCTTACCGGCAGGAGCTGAAATACACCGCCGAGCACTGCACCGGCTGCGGCAAATGCGTCCCGGCGTGTCCGAAGGGCGCGGTCACGATGGCGGAGGGCAAGGCGGTCATCGACCGCGCGCTCTGCGACGGCTGCATGCAGTGCGCCGAGGTCTGTTATTTCGACGCGATGGAGCCCTTCGCCAAATGGATGACGGCGGAGGAGGTCTTCGAGATCATCCGCGCGGATGAGGCGTTTTACCGCAGCAGCGGCGGCGGCGCGACCATCGGCGGCGGCGAGAGCTCAAGCTTCCCGGCGTTTATGATGGAGCTCATCGGGCTCTGCCATGGCGCGGGCATCTCCGTGAACGTCGATACCTGCGGCTATACCTGCACGGATGCCGCCGTGGAGGTTCTGAAGGCGGCGGATATGCTGCTTTTCGACCTGAAGGACATCGACCCGGAGAACCACCGGAAAAACACCGGGCGCAGCAACGACGTCATATTGCGCAACCTGCGCGCGATGAGCGAGCTGCGCAAGCCGATGATCATCCGCGTGCCCATTATCCCCGGCTACAACGATTCCGACGAGACCCTCGCGGCGGAGGCGGACCTGCTCGCCTCGCTCAAAAGCGTCGAGCGCGTGGACATCCTGCCGGAGCATGAATACGGAAAGATCAAATACGCCCAGCTCGGCAAGCCCTATACCCTGAAGGCACAGAGCGTTCCCCCGGAGCGGATCGAACAGATCATCGAGCTGTTCCGCTCCCGCGGTCTGAAGGTCCAGAACGGCGGCTGAGCAAGAGAAAGGAGTCAATGATAAAAAGATGAAGGTTGCAGTTTACTACGGTCCTATGGACATGCGCATCGAGGAGCGCCCCGTTCCCGTGCCGGGTCCGGGGCAGATGCTGGTCAAGATCGAATACTGCGGGATCTGCGGCACGGACGTGGAGTCTTACCGCCGCGCCGGGATGATCCCGCCGGGAATGGTGTTCGGGCATGAAAATGTCGGCACCGTCGCCGCGCTCGGCGAGGGCGTGGAGGGCTTCACGGTCGGCGAGCGCATCCTCTGCGGTCCCCCCGCCCACTGCGCGGAGGACTGCACGCCCTGCCGCCATGGGCAGACGAACATCTGCACCCACGGCTTCCTGCGCACCGCGGGCATCCGCACCTATGACGGCGGCTACGCGGAGTATATGCTCATCCACGACGCGGCGCACACGATGCTCATCCCCGTCGCGGAGGGCACGGACCCGAAGGAGGCGGTGCTCTTCGACGTGGTATGCGTGGCGTTCCATGCCATCCGCCGCTCGCGCTTCCGCATGGGCGACGACGTTGTCGTCAGCGGCGCAGGTCCCATCGGGCTCTCCGCCATGCGGCTGCTGCGCGCCGCGGGCGCGGGGCGCGTCATCGCGCTCGTCACGGGTCCCGCCAAGGCGAAGCTCGTCCGCTCCTTCGGCGCGGATGAGGTCATCGACCTCAGCGTCACGGAGGACCTGAAGCCGCGCGTGCTGGAGATCCTGGGGCGCGACGTCGGCGCGGACGTCGTGTTCGAGTGCGCCGGGAGCCCGGCGTCGCTCGAAAACTGCGCTTACTATTGCGTCAAGCCCGGCGGACAGGTCATGCTCGTCGGCACGAACGGCCAGCCGATGGGCATTGCGCCGAACCGCATCATCCCGCGCGAGATCGACCTCACGCCCTCGTTCGTCTACACGGCGGAGGAGGTGGAGGCGTATCTGCGCATGCTCGCCGCGGGCAAGCTCCGCTTCCGCGACCTCGTGACGGACACGGTGCCGCTCTCCCGCTGCGTGGACCTCGGTCTGGACCGCCCGGACCGCAAGAATCACCTGAAAATTCTGATCGACCCCTCGCTGGGCTGAAACCGAAAGGAGATAATCGCTTATGGAGACCCCCTTCCCGCATCTGCTTTCCCCCATCCGCATCGGAGGCGTCACGTTCCGCAACCGCCTTTTCGCCGCGCCGACCGGACTTCAGGCATGTCAGGACGGCGGCATCGCCCCGACCGAGGAGGCGATCGCCCACTTCGAGTCCCGCGCCAAGGCGGGCGCCGCCTGCGTCACCTGCGTGGGCGCGAGTATTTTCCCCGTCGACCCCAGCCAGCGCAAGGCGTTCTGGGACATCTATGACCCCATGGCGCGCAACCGCATGGCTTATCTCGCCCGCCGTATCCATCTCCACGGCGCGAAGGCGTCCATGGAGCTCGGCGTCGCCGGCGTTGTGGCGCGCAATATGGTCGTCAGCGAGGGCGCGCCGACGCTCTGGGCGGTCCCCGGCAAGGAGATGACCCGCGAGGACATTCAGGAGACCGTGCGCGGCTATGCCGACGCTGCCGCCGCGATGGTCGAGTGCGGCTTCGACATGGTGCTGCTCCACTTCGGCCACGGGCTTCAGGTGGGTCAGTTCCTCTCCCCGCTCTATAACCGCCGCACGGACGAATACGGCGGAAGCTTTGAAAACCGCTGCCGCTTCGCCATCGAGATCCTCGACGCCATCCGCGCCCGCGTGGGTCGCCGCCTGCTCATCGAGGTGCGCATCAGCGGTACGGAGTATGAGCCGGGCGGCATCGAGATCGAGGAGGCGATCGCCTTTACGCGGCTCATCGAGGGCAAGGCGGACCTCGTTCAGTTCTCCGCCGGTATCCACGGACCGCGCTGGATGACCACGACCCACCCCTGCGGCTTCCTGCCGAGCATCCCGAACGTCTGGCTCGCCGAGCGTGCGAAAAAGGCGGGTCTGAACGTCCCCATCGCCGCCATCGGCGGCATTTCCGACCTCGCCGAGGCGGAGGGCATCCTCGCCGAAGGGCGCGCCGACGTGCTCTACTGCGTGCGCGGGCTCATCGCGGACCCGCAGCTGATGGTCAAGGCGTATGAAAACCGCCCGGACGATGTTGTCCCCTGCGTCAAGTGCATGCACTGCCACGACAGCGTCGTGATGGGACGCCAGTTCCACTGCACCGTCAACCCGCGCGTCGGGCTCGAAAACGTCCTGCCGGAGATCGGCGAAAAGGCGAAAAAACCGCTCCGCATCGCCGTCATCGGCGGCGGTCCGGCGGGCATGCAGGCGGCGCTCACCGCCTGCGAGCGCGGTCACGACGTCACGCTCTATGAGCAGAGCGGCGCCCTCGGCGGCGCACTGAAGTTCTCCGACTTCGTTCCCTTCAAATACCCGCTGCATAGCTTCAAGGATTACCTCGTCCGTCAGGTCGGGAAGAGTGCCGTGCGCGTTCTGCTGAACACGCGCGCCACGGCGGAGACGCTCGCCGGCGGCGGCTACGACGTCGTTATCCCCGCGCTCGGCGCGGTGCCGGTCGTGCCGCCCATCCCCGGCTTGGAGCGCGCCCGCCACGCCACGGAGATCTATGGCTGCGAGGAGCGCGTTACGGGAAAGACCGTGCTCATCGGCGGCGGACAGGTCGGCTGCGAGACCGCGCTGCACCTCGCGCGTCTCGGCAAGGACGTGACAATTATCGAGATGCGCCCGGAGCTCGCGCCGGACGCCACCCCGACCCACCGCAACGAGCTGCTCTTTGAAATGCGCTCCACGCCGACGCTCCACCTCGTCACCGGCGTGCGCTGCACCGCCGTCACCGCCGCCGCCGTCGAGGGCGTGGACGCGGAGGGCAAGGCGGTGTCCTTCCCGGCGGAGACCGTGCTCCACGCCGCCGGTCTGCGCGCCCGCAGTGCGGACGCGGACGGCTTCTTCGGCAGCGCCCTGCGCGTGCTCCCCATCGGCGACTGCACCGGTCCTGCCACGGTGGAGCAGGCGGTCGAGAGCGCATATTACGCCGTTATGAGTCTTTGAAAAAATTCTGAGAGGAGAAACAAAAAATGAGCGAGAAACCCATCCTGTTCGACACCCACGAGACCCAGCCGGACACCAGTCGTCCCGGCGGACGCAGCTGGATCTTTCAGGGCTCGGAGAAGCTGACCATCCAGTATTCCGAGATCTTTTCCAACCCGGAGAGCATGACCCACACCCACACGGATTATGAGCAGATCATCATGATCACGGCGGGCAAAGCCAACTTCTGGTGCGGCGACGAGTATTACGAGCTCTCCGCCGGCTGCATGATGGTCGTGCCGCCCAACGTGCCCCACGGCATCCAGTCCCGCACGGACTCCAGCGAGGATCTGAAGGTCATCGAGATCTTCTGCCCCAAGGCGACCGAGCGCCCCCAGAGCCCCCGCGTCACGGACGTCGGGCACCTCAACTGGGAAAAGCTGTAAAAAGAAAGCAAAAAGCATCCGGACCGGAGCCAAACGGCTCCGGTCCGGATGTTTTTTTTCTATTCTATCAGCCACAATTTCCGCGCCGCGGATTCGGCTTCGCTGCGGCGGGAGACGCCGAGCTTCTGGAGAACGTGGCTGACGTGGGTCTTGACGGTGGGGAGGCGGATGCCGAGGGCTTCGCCGATCTCGGCGTTGCTGCGCCCGGCGCAGAGAAGGCGCAGCACCTGCATCTCCGTGGGGTCAGGCTCTCCTCCGGGGCGAGCGGCGGCTGCAAAAACGCCGGGTAGAGTCCTGCGCGCCGCCGCGCCGCGCCGTAAACGCTGAGCGTGCGCACGAAGCCGTAGCCTGCCGCGGCGGTGAGCGCGGCGTTGAGGCGCCCGCGCCAGCGCTCGTCCCGGCGGCGGTAGAGCGCAGCGGCGGTGAGGGCGTTTAAGTGCATACCGTCGATGTGCCGCGCGCAGGCGGTGCAGAAGCGCTCCAGCGGCGCGAGCGTCAGCAGCGCGTCGTCCGTGCGTCCGGCGGTCAGCTCCGCCATCGCCTGCGTGAAATACTGATAGCGCAGCAGCAGATTCGGCGTCAGCAGGTCGCGCGGCGCCTTTTCGCTGTACCAGCGCTCCGCGGCGTCGAGATCGCCGGTGTGGAGCGCGATGCGGGCGAGCATCGCGTCCAGATTCGGGAGAAAGCGGCTCTGACCGAGACCGGCGAAGCGCTCGCGCAGGTTCTCCAGCGCGCTGCGCGCGCCGGCGGGGTCGCCCGCGTCCATCTGGCTGCGCGCCGGCAGACCCACGAGGGCAAACTCGATGTCCGGCGTGCCGTCGCGCTGGATCTCCGGCAGGCGGGACGCCAGCGAGAGCAGCCGCGCGGAGATGTCCTCGCCCTTCTCAAACTTGCTCTCCGCGATCGCGCAGTCGGCAAGCCCGACGCCGTCGCGTCCGAGCAGCGCCTCCGCCGGGCGGCGGAGCGTCGCGTAGAGCAGATCGTCGCGGCGGCTCCAATCGGGAAAGACCTTGCCGCCGTTCATAATGGTGGGCAGCGTGCTCGTGACGGAAAAGGGCGGCAGCACCGCCTCGCGGTTCGTCACGAGGCGGAATACCGCGGGGATCAGCTCGCTGAGCCCCTCCGTGCCGCGCTGGGGCAGCGAGATATCCAGCCACGCAAGGCGCCCGCGCGCCTGATGCCCCGCCGCGTCCGTCCGTCCGCAGCGGCGCACGAAGCTGTCGAGCTCCCGATACCAGCGCTCGGAGCCGGCATAGTCGCCGCCGAGGGCGCAGAGCATGCTCATCCCCTGCATCAGCGCGGGGGGAGGCGAGCACCTCCGATTCCGGCAGCGCGCGGCAACAGCGCTCCATCTCGGCGTAATGCCCCATGCCGGGGTGTGAAGCTCCGCGTTGCGGATGAGCAGCTCGGAGACCTTGGAGTGGTCGCCTCCGGCGGTGTAGCATTCGAGCGCGCGGCGCTTTTCCGGCGCGTATTCGCGTTCGAGCTCCCAGACGAGAAAGCCGCGGAAGCACGGCCAGAAGCTGTAGCTTCCGTCCTCGCTCCGGCGGAGCATGCTCGTGTTGCGCATCAGCCAGTCGAGCGTTTCCCCCGCCGCGGCGCTGCCGCTCGCGACGCGGGCAAGCTCCAGATCGAAGGGGGGAAACAGCGCCACTTCGAGCAGGAAGCGGCGGATGGGCAGGTCAAAGCGCCGGTAGATCGCGGTCTCGAAATAGACGAACACCTCGCGGAGCGTGGACGAAAGGAGACGGGACCGAACGCGGCGCCCCCGGCGAGCGAGCGCGCCGCGAACGCGAGCGCCAGCGGGTAGCCGATGCTCTTGCGCCAGAGCTCGGCGAGCTCGGCGTCGGGCAGCTCCACGCCGTGGGCGCGCAGCCGCCGCCGCGTGTCCTCGCGCGAAAAGAGCAGGTCCTCCGCCGTCAGCACCTCCATCAGCCCGGCATATTGAAACGCGGTGAGATAGTCTCCGGCGGCGCGCCGCGGGAGAGCAGCGCGAAGCGCCGGTTCGCCCTCTCGCGGATGAGGGCGCAGAGGGCGAGGCGGTCGTGCTCCGCGGAGAGGAGGTGGAGCTCGTCGAGCAGCAGGATGCGCCAGCCGCCGTCCGGGTCGGGCAGCGCCGCGTTTTCCCCGGCGCTGAGGCGCACCACGCCGCGCTCCCCGGCGAGCAGCGCCTCCGCCGCGGTCGTCTTGCCGAAGCCGCAGGGCGCGCTCAGCAGCAGCACGCGCCTGCGCTCCATCAAGCGGGAAAACCGCTCCCGCAGCCCCTCGCGGAGAATGATCGTGTCCATGGTCGCGTGTGTTCACCTCGGATGAATAAAGTGAAGTGCCGCGTTCGCGGCGTGAAGTCCGCTTCGCGGGTGAAGTGCCGCCTCCGGCGGCGTGAAGTTGGGTTTTTATACTCCGTAAAAAACCCAGATGAAGATATACGCCGGGACGACGGCGGCGATGGTGAAGGGGATGCCGATGCGCATAAAGTCGCTGTTTTTGACCTCGTAGCCCTCCTTGCGGAGCAGACCGATGCCGGTGATGTTCGCGCTTGCGCCGATGGGGGTGAGGTTGCCGCCGAGCGTTGCACCGGAGAGCAGCCCGAAATAGAGCACGGTCGGGTCGAGCCCCATCTCCACCGCGATGCTCTGCACCACGGGGAGCATGGTGGCGACGTAAGGGATGTTGTCGATAAACGCGCTGATGAGCACGCTTGCAAAGATGATGACGGTGTAGATGAGGAACAGATTCCCGCCGCCGATCCTGGTAAAGAGATCCGCGACCGCGTCCACAACGCCCATCTCCGTGATGCCGCCGATGACAACGAAAAGTCCGAGCAGCAGCCCGATCGTCTCAAAGTCGATCTCCTTGAGCGGCGCCGCCATCGCCTTGAAGCTGCGGTTTCGGATCCCGTGGCGCACGACGCCGATGATCATGATGCCGACGCAGATGAAGCCGTTCGTGAGGGCGGGGCGGTTCGGGAAGAGCGAGGCGAGGATGAGCAGCAGCACGGTCGCGAGCAGCAGGATGCTCGGCACCTTGTCCTCCACGACGGTGCGCTTGCCCGCCTCGACCGGCTGGGTGTCCTTCCGGAACAGCCAGAGCAGGATGAGTGCGCTGATGACAGCGCCGAGCTCCACGGCGAAGAAGATGCCCGGCTCGCCCTTGTACCAGAAAAAGTCGATGAAGTCCATGCCCGCGTAGCCGCCGAGCAGGATGCTCGTCGTGTCGCCGACGAGGGTCGCCGCGCCCTGAAGATTGGAGCTCACGGCGATGGAGATGACCATGCTGACCGGGCTGATGTTAAGCCGCTTCGCCATCGCGAGCGCGATGGGCGCGATCATGAGCACGGTGGCAACGTTGTCAATAAACGCGCTGACGATGCCGGCAAAGAGCGAGAGGACCACGATCGCCCACTTCACGTTCGGCACGCGCTCCACGATGAGGTCGGAGAGCAGATAGGGCATGCCGGAGGCGATGACGAGCGCCACGGTGCCCATCGTGCCGGCGATCATGAGCAGCACGTTGAAGTCAATGTAAGAGAGCACGAGCTTCACCGGCAGCATGCCGCTGACGACGAAGATGACCGCGCTCGCGAGCGCAATGAGCGGCCGCCGCTTCAGGAAAATGAGCATCAGCGCATACGTCGCGGCGAAAAGCAGGATTGCATAGAGCATAGTTTCGATCCCTTCTCCTGATATGAAAAAATTATTGGTCCAGAATGAGCCGGGAGACGTCCTCCACTGCTTCGGCAAGGGCGTCGGCGCCCGCGGCGGTGAGCTCCGCGCGGTCCCCGTAGCCGTAGAGCACGCCGAGCGTGCCGCCGAGGGCGCAGCGCTGCGCGCCGAGGATGTCGTGCCGCCGGTCGCCGACCATCAGAACGGTTTTGCGGTCCGCGATCCCGGCGCGGGAAACGGCGTAGTCGATGACCTCCCATTTCTGGGTGCGCGTCTCGTCCATCGCTGCCCCGGCGATGAAGTCGAAATAGGGCGAGAGCGCGAAGTGGTCCATGATCGTGAGGGCAAACTCCTCCGGCTTGCTCGTCGCGACGATGAGCCGCCGCCCGCCCTCGCGCAGGGCGCGGAGCATCGCGGGAACGCCGGGGTAAACGGCGTTTTCAAACATGCCCTGCTCGCGGAAATAAACGCGGTAAAGCCGCACCGCCTCCTCCGCGTCGGCATGGGAAAAGCCGTAAAACTCCCGGAACGAGTCCATCAGCGGCGGACCGATGAAGCGGTAGAGCGCGCTGCGGTCGGCGACGGAAATGCCGAAGCGCTCCAGCGCATAGCGCACCGAGTTCGTGATCCCGACGCCGGGGTCCGTCAGCGTGCCGTCCAGATCGAAAAAAACCGTGTCAAAGCGCTTCAAGGCTCCGTCCTCCGTAGTTTTTTATGCAGTGTCCTTTTATGATACCATGCATTTCCCGCCGAAATCAAGCGCTCTCCGCCGCCGGCGGGGAAAATTTTACAGAGACTTTACAAAAAGGGCGGGGCGGTTCAGAAGGAACCGCCCCGCAGCATGGGGACAGGAAAGAAACAGATCAGCCCGGAGCATTGCCTTTCCTCTGCCGGTATTTGTTCAGGTTTTCCGCCGCCGGGAGGTACGGCAGCTTTTCGCAGCCGGCGAACGCATCGGCGGGGACCTTCCGGATACCACTGTATATTGCCAGCTCCTCCAGCGCCGTGCAGCCCCAGAACGCCTGCGCCTCGATCGTCTCCACGCCTTTTCCGAGCCTTACGGACCGGAGAGACGTGCAGAAGCGGAAGGCTCCCACCGAGATCGTCCTGACGGTATCCGGAATTTCGATCTCCTTCAGGCTCGTACATTCGGCGAACAGCAGCATGTCGATCTTCTCAAGTCCGCCGGGGAGCGCGACCCTTTCCAGCCCGGCGCAGTTTATAAAAGCCCTCTCTCCTATGCGCCTTATGCTGTCCGGGAGGCGGAGCTCCTTCAGAGCGCTGCATCCGGAAAACGCGCCGCGCCCTATGATCTCAACCGTATCGGGCAGGACCGCTTTTTCTATGCCGCAATGCGCCATCGCTTCGTCGGCGACCGCGGTCACGCCCTCCGGGACAATGACCACGGCGGACTTCGGTTCGCAGGCATACAGCACGCCGTCATGGATCAGAAACCCGTTCTCATCGGCAAGGTCGGTGCATCTTCGGAACGGAAAATCAAATTGACTGAAGCAGCCGGTCTCCACGGCATAGCGGTAAAGCGCCGGGGAAATGCGCACGCAATCCCGGAAACAGTCATCCTTCATCCAGCGGATGTGCGCAAAGTTCGTGATCTGCGACAGAGCTCCGCACCCGGCAAATGCGCCGGAGCCGACGGTCAGGGTCCTTCCGGGTCCCTCCAATATCACGGAACGCAACGCTCCGCACTTCTGGAACGCCGCCGGTCCGATCTCCGGAACGCTTTCCGGGATCGTGATCTCCGCAAGGCTGCCGCACCGGGAGAAGGTGCCGCTCTCAATGGAAGAGAGCGCCGGGGGCAGTACGATGCGGACCAGTCCGCCGCACCGCTCAAAGGCGTTATACTCGATAAACCGAACGCTGTCCGGCAAGATGACCGATCTGATGTTTTCGTTATTGCGGAATGCGGAGCTCCTGATTTTCCTGACCCCGGACGGAACGGTCAGGTCCGTTTCCGTGCCGTCATACCGGATAAGCTCCGCTCTCTCGATCACGAAGCCGGCTTCCGCTGCCCTGCTCCATTTACCTGCGCGTTTCGGCAAGATTTTCCCTCCTTGCGGCTGTCAAAACCACATATGCCTGTGTCAGACGGCGGAATCCGCAGCGGTTACATTTGCAGAATCCTCCGCAGACAGTCTTTGTGGACATTTCGGACCTTCTCGCTGAGATCCGGCAGCATTGCCTCGAACCGCTTCAGCTCGGAACGCTTCCGCCTGAGCTGCTTTTCCGAGGACTGATTTGCGATGTCCGCTTCCAATGCGGAAATCTCGCTCTCAAGCGCCGCCTGCTCCTCGGCCAGCTCTTTCTTTGTGCGTGCCAGTTCATCCAAAGGCACTCGATGCTTTTCCGAAATCATATTCGCGCGGCGAAGAAGCTCCTTTTGCTTTTCGCCCAGTATATCCCGCTGCTTTTCAAGCTCGGCGGTTTTCAGGTTCAGCGCTCTTTTGGCGCGAAAGGCAAACCAAGATCGACTGCCAAGCACCGTTTTCGTATCGTCGAGCAGCTTGACCGCGGAGGACAATTCCGCCTCGGTATCCGATAAGCTGCGCTGAACGGGAGACAGCTCATCGGACATCTGCTGTTTCTCCCGCTCCAGCGCGGCGGAACATTCTTCTTCTTTGCGTCCGGTTTCCGCCAGCTGTGTGCGCAGGGCGGCGATCCTCTCTGCCCGAACCGGGATGCTCGCCTGCAAGATCGCGATCTGCTCCTTGATCTGCTTGATTTTTTTCTTGTGTGTATTCAAATTCTCGCGGGCATAGCGGGACTCCCGCGCTTCATCCGCCTTTTGCTGCCGCTCTAAGGCGGAGGGCAGCTGCTTTTCCAAGTTGACCCATTTTTCAATGATTCGTTCGTGCTTTGCGGTCCAACGGGTCCTTGCGAGGAGTTGACCGTTCAAAACGATCTCCAGTTCCCCCTTGGATTGAATTTCTTTCATCAGAGAGACAAGCAGCTTGACGGATTTCTCCGAGATCCCGCCGGATAAGTACTGACTTGCCTTCCGGTCAGCGCTCTCAAGCATTTGGGTGAATGCTGCTCCATAATGTGCGCCGGTGCTTTTGAGACTGTTCTTATACCGGACAAAATCCGGATCTCGAACGCTGCGATAGCTTTGGGAGCGCATAAGGGCGTAGATCGAATTGCTGCTTTTTTCAAATTCGTCGGTCAAATCAGCCGCGCAGCTTTTCGTGTGTTTAACATATCGTAGCACATCGGCATCCTTTGCGGCGTTCTCCGGATACTTTGATCGGAGATTGCGGTAGTGCTCTTGAACCAACCTTTCAAGGCGCTCCACCTCGGTCTTTTCGCGCTCTTCATCCGTCAAATCCCCACCGGCAGCCTTGGTGCTTTCGTAGAGAGCTATCGCGTCGATCCCATCCAGCAGTTCAACGCCGAGCTTCTGGGCAAGCGCGGCGGCAGATTTTGTGAAGGCGGCGTTTGTAATGACCATGGCTGCGTCGCATGAATAAAACGCAGCACCTGCATAGGCCTCCTGAACCGCTTTGTTTCCCACTGTGCCTGTATAGTACTTGCATTGAATCCCATATTTTTTTCCGTCTTTGTGTGCTGTGATATCAATACCCTGATCCCCGCTTCCGGGGGTTACGGTGATATCGGTAAAGCCGGACTCATCGAGATATTTCGAACAGGCGTGTTCATACTGATATCCATCCATGCCGGTACTTCCATTTCATGTCTGATTCGGTGAAAAGCACAATCGGGATCATGATCCGGACTTTTTTTCACCATCAGGTATTTTATCACACTCGCGCAGTCCATTCAAGGCTTTCCCACAAAACCCGGACGCCGGGGCGGTGCGTTTTTTATCGAAACTGCCGCTTGCTTTTTCCGGGGCTTGTCTGGTAAAATAGTGCCGCAATAAAAAGTGCATAAGCGATTTCATTCGAACACGACACAGGGGGCTGCGAGGTCTCTGAACGGTACAGGGATGCGATTTTTCTCCCTGCGCCGTTTTTTTGCGCATACGGGAGGGTATGCGCTTTTTTCATGTTGTTTTCAGGAGGAAAAGCTTATGGAAGAAAAAGGAAACGCCCTGCTGGGCACGGCACCGCTGGGACGGCTGATGGCGAAATACTGCGTGCCCTGCGTCATCTCGCTGCTCGTCGCGACGCTTTATAACATCGTCGACCAGCTCTTTATCGCAAACGCGGACTACCTCGGCGCGGTCGGCAACGCGGCGAACTCCGTCGTGTTCCCGCTGACGGTCGCGGCGCTGGGGCTCGCGATGCTCCTCGGCGACGGCTGCTGCGCCGCGGTGAGCATCGCGCTCGGCGCGCAGCGGCAGGACGAGGCGCGGCGCACCGTCGGCTGCACGGTCACGCTGCTCGTCGCGGCGGGCGTCGTGCTCGCGGCGGTGTATCTTGTGCTCGCCGAGCCCATTCTGGTGCTCTTCGGCGCGGACGTGAACCCGGAGACCTTCGCCATGGCGAAGGAATATTTCTTCTGGATCGCGCTCGGCATCCCGTTTTATATGTTCTCGCAGGCGATGAACCCCGTCATCCGCGCGGACGGATCGCCCCGCTTCGCCATGATCGCGCTCGTCGCCGGGGCGCTCACAAACGTTGTGCTCGACCCCGTTTTCATCTTTGCCTGCCGCTGGGGTATGGCGGGCGCGGCGATCGCGACCATTCTGGGGCAAATTCTGTCCGCGCTGCTGATGGCGGGCTATCTTTGCAAAATGAAGACCATGCGTCTGGATCGCGATGCGCTCCGCGTCCGCTGGAGCGTCCTGCGCCGGACGGCGCCGCTCGGCGCGGCGAGCTTTCTGGTCCAGATCTCCATCGTGCTCTCGATGGCGGTCGTGCTCAATATGCTGAAAAAATACGGCGCGCTGGACGCGATCTTCTCGCAGGAGCAGTACGCCCACATCCCGACCGCGGTCGTCGGCATCGTGATGAAGATGTTCCAGATCGTGATGAGCGTCGCCATCGGGCTCGCGACGGGCTGCATCCCCATCGCGGGCTACAACCTCGGCGCGGAGCAGCCGGCGCGCGTGCTCGCGCTCCAGCGCCGCCTGCTCTGGGCGGAGGCAGCCGTCGGCGCCGCCGCGAGCGCGGCGTTCCTGCTGCTCCCGCGGGAGATCATGGGCATCTTCGGCGGCGCGCAGGAGAGCGTTTATTATATGGATTACGCCGTCAAGTGCATCCGCATTTTCCTCGGCGCGAGCCTGCTCTCCTGCGTCAACAAGGGCGCGGCGATCTTCCAGCAGGCGATCGGCAACGCGAAGGCGGCGACGGGGCTCTCCGTCCTGCGCGAGATCGTCTTCGGCGTCTCGCTCCCGCTGATCCTGCCCCTCTTCATGGGGCTCGACGGCGTGCTCTGGTTCATGCCGATCTCCGACGTCGTGACCTTCGCCGTGACGACGGCGGTCGTGGCAGGCACCGTCAAGCGGCTGAAAAGGTGAAAAGGAAGCGGGTCCCGACCGAAACCGGTCGGGACCCGCTGTTTTTTATTCGGCGCTTGCCGTTAAATACCGCATCAAAACCTCCGCGACGGCGGCGCGGGTCATGTTCTCCTTCGGGAGCAGCGCGCCGGACTCGTCCGGGTCGGTGAGGCGCATTTTTTCGCTGACCGCCCAGCGGAGCGCGGCCTCTGCCCAGCTTCCGGCGTCGGCGGCGTCCGGGAAGACGGCGAGCGAGGCGCCCGCGTCCGGCTCCGGGGAGCCAGCCCAGCGCCAGAGAATGGTCAGGATCTGCTCGCGCGTCAGCGGGTCCGTCGGGGCGAAGCGCTCTGCGGAGTAGCCCTGCACGAGCCCGGCTTCGTCCGCCCACGCAACGGCGGCGGCGTACCACGCATCCTCCGCGACGTCGGCGAACGCGGCGGGGGATGCCGCCTCCGGCTCGCCGCTCAGCCGCCAGAGCACGGTCACGAGCATCGCACGGTCCATGACGACCTCCGGCGAAAACGCCGTGTCCGAGGTGCCGAGGAAAATGTTGTTTTCGTAGACGTATTTGACCGCCGCGTAGTGCCGGTCGGCTTTTTTTACATCGTAAAACGGCAGCTCCGCGCGGATGCGGATCGGGATGGCGAGGCTCTGCTCCCCGATGGAAACGGTGAGGAAGCCCTCGCCGCTGTCCTCCGCCGGGATGAGATGCCCGGTCCCGTCGACCGTGCCCGCGGCTTCGTCGAGCGCCCAGGTGAACGCCGTGTCCGCCGCTTCGAGCCGCAGGTGGTTTTTCCACGCACGGACGGTCAGATCGACCTCCTGTCCCGGTTCGAGCGTCAGCGACTCGGTTTTTTTGCCGTATTTTTCGCCGTAAAGCGCCCACTCGTCCGGTTCTGCGGCGACGGAGACGGGGATGCTGACGCTCCGAAGCCCCGGCGCGGAGACCGTGATCGTCCCCTCGCCGCTGCCCGCGGCGTAATAAACGCCGTCCCGCACCTCGCCGAGACCGGGCGTGACCGAGAACGTCACGCTCTCCGGCGCTGCGGCGGCGAAGCCGTTTTCGTCCGTGACCTTCACCGTGAGCGCGACCTCCGCGCCCGCGAGCGCGTCGATATCCAGCGGGTAGAGCGCAAGGCGCGCCGCTTCTCCCGTCGGCTCCGCATCCGTCGCGAGCAGCAGGTGGTTCACGACGGCGCGCTCGCTGCCGCCGGAGGGACTGCTTTGCGGTGTCAGCGCCGTGTCGCCGGGCAGCACGGCGGAGAACAGGGTGCTGCCGCCGCCGTCGAGCGCGCCGGCTTCCACGCAGCCGAGCTCGATGAGCCGCGCGGCAACGCGGTCGAGCCCGCTGCCGATGCTGTAGCCGCTCTGCCTGCCGTCCACGGTGTAGACGATGAGCGTGCCGTCCGCGCGCAGCCCCACCGCGGTGCGCGGCGCGGCGGAGCGTTCGAGCCCGGACTCGGCTTTGCCGTCCGTCACGAGCTTATAGAGCAGGCAGACCGCACTCTCCACGTCCTCCCAGCCCGCGGCGCATTCCGCCGTGAGCGTCAGCTCCAGCCCCGGCTCCAGCGCGGAGAAGGGCGCGGGCGCGTCGGAGCCCGTCTCGCCCGGCAGCGTCAGCACGATGCCCGTCTCCGGCAGCGCGAGGCGTCCCTCGTAGGTCCCCGTCTCCGTGACGGTCAGCGTCCGCTCGCCGGAGAGCGGGATCTCGCCGTCGATCGCGCAGACGGCGTACCAGCCCGTACCGGAAAGGCGCACGGCGCTGCCGTAGTCCGCGGTGAAGAGCGAGACGCCCACGCGCCCCGTGTGGTTGAGCGCGGCGAGGCGGAAGAGCGCTTCGCCGTCCTGCGCCGCGCTGAGCCTTACCTGCGGCTTGCCGATCACGGCGCTGCCGTCGGCGCGGAAGCCGATGGCATAGAGCCCGTCGTCGTCGCTGCGCAGCGCGCCGCCGGAGACCACCGCGCCGACGGGGGAGAGGTCGGCGGTGTTGTAAAACCCGCCGTTCACGCCCGCAAGCGTGCGCAGCCCGGTCTGCTCCTCCAGACGCACCGCGGCGGCGGCGAGCGAGCCGACGGAGCAGAGCGTCTCCCCGCTCACGACTACGGGCAGCAGCGCGCCGGGGGCGACGGCAGCGTAAGTCTCCGTGCGGTAGTCGCCGCCGGTCCAATATGTATTCTGTGTCAGCTCCGCACCGTCGGTGAGCAGGGCGGAGGCGGTGTCGATGCGCGCGTCCTCCGCGGCTGCGGCGGGCGCGCTCAGCGCGAGCGCCAGCGCCGCGGCGAGCAGCAGCGTGGTCAGCTTTCGTTTCATTCGCGGTCGCTCCTTTCCAGACTTGTTTCCACCATTATAGCATAAACTGCATCATTTTTGCCGCCTGAAAACGCTGGAAACAGCGGGAATTTTTGAAAATGGGGCTTACATTCTGCGCAGGTTTATGGTATATTTATACAAGAGAGAGTATGTGAATATGGAAAAGGAGCTTGAGGTCAGGAAAAATGTATGAGGTCGGAGAACTGATTTTATACGGACGGACGGGCGTCTGCCGGGTGGAGAGCATCCAGCCCGGTGCGGAGGATCAGGAGTACTATACGCTCCAGCCGCTCTATCAGAGCTGCAGCATCACCATCCCGGTGAACAGCAAGGTCTTCTCCCGCCCGATCATCTCGCGCGCGGAGGCGGAGGAGCTCATCCGCGGCATGCCGGAGGTGGAGGCGGAGCCGTATCATAACCGCAACTTAAACCAACTCCGCGAGCATTACCGCAGCTGCATGGACAGCCACTGCTGCCGCGACCTTATCCGGATGACGAAATCCATCTACTTAAAGCGCAAGGAGGCGCTGGCGCAGAAGAAAAAGTTCGGTGCCGTGGACGAGCGCTTTATGAAGGAGGCTGAGGACCTGCTCTTCGGCGAGTTCGCCGCCGCGCTGGACATCGCGCGCGACGAGGTGGGACCCTATATCCACCGCGCGCTCCATGCGGAGTGAGCGCGATGGAGCGGGATGATCCCTTCCGCCCCGGCGACAGAGCGCGCCACTTCAAGCGCGGGCTGCTGACCCCCGCAGAGCTCGCCGCCGAGCCGGAGCGCTATCTTTACGACATCATCGGCGTCGCCGAGCACACCGAGACCGGGGAGCGTCTCATGATCTACCGCCCGCGTTACGGCGACAAGCGGCTCTTCGCGCGTCCCCTTGCGATGTTTCTCTCCGAGGTGGATCGGGAGAAGTATCCGGATGCGCAGCAGCGGTGGAGGTTTGAAAAAGAAGAGTGAAAAAGCGCCCCGGTTTGGGGCGCGGGGGTTTTAAATGTGGAACGCGCCTGCGGGCGCAAAACATATTAAATCTTTGCGCCAAAGGCGCATTCCACATTTAAACCCCGCGATCCCGCCCGGTTTTTTCCGGGCGGGATCGCTTTTTTTCACTCGTTTTCCAGCAGCTTGCCGAGCAGCACGGCGAGCTGGTCCTTTTCCTCCTCACTGAGGGGCGCAAAGAACGCGGCGGCATAGTCGCGGCGCTCACCCTCGAAGGCGGCGAGCTTTTCGCGGCCGGCTTCCGTGATGCTGACGAGCACCTCGCGGCGGTCGGCGTCGTTCTGGCGGCGGGTGATGAGCCCCTCCGATTCCATCTTGCCGAGCAGCTCCGTCAGGGACTGGGGGCGGATGGAGAGAATGACAGCCAGACGGCTTTGGCTGACGGCGTCCATCTCCAGCAGGGCGGAGAGGATGCGCAGGCGCGCCATCGGCGGACCGTTCCGGTGTCCCTCAGCGCCGCCGCGTCCGCGCTGGCTCAGAATGTCGGGCGGGAAGAGCTTGTGCTCATGCGGCGCGCCCGGCGCGCGCTCCGGACGCGGGGGCAGCCCCATCTCGCGCTTCATAATGCGCTTGCGCCGCCGCGAGAGATCGGACACGAGCGAGAGCAGGACTTCGTTTTTATTTTCAGCCATGGTTTGAGTTCCTCCTTCAAATCATAAGATGTCTTACGGTCTGAAGTATAGCATGTCCATATTGCCTTGTCAATATACTAAGACGTCTTACAAATAAAAATTTCCTGCCGGGGACCCGGCAGGAAATTTGACTTTTTACGCGGCGAGCGTGTGCTCGACCGCTTCGGCGATCTCGGCGTAGGCGCTCTCGTCGAAGACGCTGCGGAGCCCGGCTTCCTCGAGGGCGTCGGTGTAGTAGTAATACTCCGTGTCCATGCCGCAGATCTCAAGGTATTTGTCCGCGGCGGCGTCGAAGTCGTCGCAGAGCAGATCGTAGAGCTCCAGCGCGCCGAGGGCGGAGGCGGCGTAGCTGATGTAATAGAAGGGGTTGTCGAAATTGTGGGAGATCCAGACCCAGTCGTAGGCGAACTCACCGCTGCCGTCATAGCAGCCGAACTCGTCGCAGACCTCGCTGTAGAGCTCCGCCGCGCGCTCGCCCGTGAGGTCCGGCTCGGCATAGGCGCGGCGCTGGAACTCGTCATAGAGCGCGCCGTCGACAACGCTGTAGACCATATTCATCAGCACCGTGTCGCGCGCGTAATCGGCGAGGGCGGGAGTGAAGATGTCCTCGTAAAAGGCGGTGAACATGATCTCCATGCCCTGACTTTGCAGCTCGCTGAGGTCAAAGTCGGAGATGCCGTAGAGCAGGTCGCTCGTGGTGTAAAAGGCGTTTGCGAAGTGGCCGAACTCGTGGATGGTGTCGAAATAATCCTGCACCTCGTCGTAGGGCGCGTTGAAGATGAAGGGCTCGTTTAAGTAATAAAAGCGCGTGGTGAAGCCGGTCTCCGCCTTGCCGGGGTCCTGTTCAAGGTCGCAGAGGTCGTAGCGCTGCATATAGTCGAACGCCGCGGAAAGCTCCGGGGAAAGGCGCGGGAGCACGCTGCCCATCGCGTCTAAAATGGCATCCGGCGAGCAGTCGATCGCGGAGGAGGTCAGCAGGTCCGTCTCGTCGTAAACGTCCAGCGCGTAGTCGCTTATGAGCGGGGCAAACCAGGTCCTCGCGCCGCTCAGCAGCACGTCCATGTCCGCGGGGGAATAGTTCCTGCCGTAGAGCTCGGCGTAGGCGTAGTCGGCGTAGCTTTCGTAGCCGGCGTCCGCCGCCATCTCGTTGCGCACGCCGACGAGCTCGGCGAAGACGTCCGCCATCGCAGCGGCGTCCGGCTCGTCCTCGGCGGCGAGGGCGTAATAGCGCTGCACGAGCGCGTCCTCGCGGTCGGAGAGCGTGCGGTCTGCGGGTTCGCCGCCCTCGCTGCGGAACCAGTCGATATAGCTCTCCGGGAACCAGTCGGTCATCAAGGAGCTATATTTGGAGTTCGCGACGGCTGCCATGGCTGCGTTATACTCGTCATAGAGCTCGTAGTAGCGCGCCAGCGCGCCGTTCATCCGGTCGGCGAGCGACTCGTCGGAGGGGTCGCGGTAATAGGCGAGCTGGGCGAGCGTGTACATGTCGAAGACGTAGCCCAGCTCGTCCTCCACGGCGAACGCCGCCTCGGAAAAGCCGTCCTTCGTGCCGCCGGACACCGCCATCTCGTAGAGCGGGGCGGTGTACTCGTCGAACCATTCGGGGTCGTAGTCCTCAAATTCATAGTCGGCGTAGGAATAGTCCCCGCGCCAGACGTCTTCAAAGCGGCCGCTCGCGGCGGGCTCGTCCGTCTCCTCCGGCGCGTCGGTGGAGGGCGTCAGGTGCCCGGTCGGGCGCGCCGAGGGCGTGGGGTCGTCGTTCTCCAGCAGATCGCCGAGCAGACCGAGAACGCCGCAGCCGGCGAGGGAAAACGCCAGCGCGAGCACCAGCAGCAGGCAGAGCAGTTTTTTCATCATGGGTTTATCCTCCGGATCTGATTCTCATCTTTTTTATTGTCTCACCGTATCCAGCAGGCGGCGGAAGTCCGCCTCGCCCCAGACGGCGGGGACAGGGTAGAGCGGGTTGGCTTCGCGCATCGCCCAGCGGATGATCTGGGGGACGTCCTCGTCCCGGATCATCTTCGCGCGGTCGGGAATGCCCGTCGCGCGCCGGACGTCCTCGATCCACGAAATAAAGTGCTCCGCCTTCTCCGCGTCGGAGCCCCCGCCGAGGGCGCAGACGTCCGCGAGCTCCGCAAGGCGGCGGTGCGCCGCGGCGCCGTACCCGCGCAGAACGTGGGGCAGCAGAATGCCCATCGCGCGGCCGTGGGGGACGCCGTAGAGCCCGCCGAGCGTGTGACCCACGGCGTGGACATAGCCGACGCAGCCGCGGGTGAAGGCGCGCCCGGCGTAAAACGCGGCGCGCTGCATCTCCTGCCGCGCCGCGGCGTCGCCGCCGTCGCGGTAAGCGGGGAGGAGGTTGTCGTAGATGAGGCGCACGGCGCGGCGCGCGAGGTCGTTTTCCAGCGCGGTGCAGTAAGTGTGGTTCGTGTAGGATTCAACGGCGTGGCAGAGCGCGTCCAGCCCGGTCTCCGCCGTGACCGCGGGGGGCAGCGAGCGCGTTAAGTCCGGGTCCAGCACGGCGAGGTCCGGCAGAATGGCGGGGTCGATGATGGATGCCTTGCGGTGGGTCGCGGCGTCCGTGATGACGGCGGCGACGGTCGTCTCGCTGCCGGTGCCGGCAGTGGTCGGCACGGCGGCGAAAAACGGGATGCGCCGCCGCACGGCCAGAACGCCCTGAAGCTGCGTGACGCTCCGCTTCGGGCGCACGGCGCGCGCGGCGATCGCCTTGGCGCAGTCCATCGGTCCGCCGCCGCCGAAGGCGGCAAGGCTCTTGCAGCCCTCGCGCAGATAGACCGCGAGCCCGGCTTCCACGTTCTCGCTCGTCGGGTTCGGCACGAGGTCGGAGAAAACGGCGTAGGGCAGACCCGCGGCGTCCATCGCGGCGAGGAAGGAGTCCAGCATCCCGCGCCGCCGGATGTTCGGACCCGTGACGATGAGCACCTTGCCCGCGCCGCGGGAGCGCAGCGCCTCCGGCAGCGCAAGGGAGCAGCCCGCCCCCTCCATCGTCTCCGGCGTCCGGTAGCCGAGGAAATAGTTTCCGAGCTTCATCGCCGCCTGAAACACGCGGCAGTATATGCGGTAGAAAAACATCGGCGTTTGTCCTCCTGCGGGGAGTATCGGGGGTATTATAGCAAAGTTTGGCGCCGGGTGCAAGAGGGGGCGGGGGGGGGGTGTTTCGCGTCCGCGGGAGCGGGGGTAGGAGAGAATTTGAATGCGCCTTTGGCGCAGATTTAATTAGTTTCGCGTCCGCGGGACGCGACTTACTTTGCCCCACGCGGGGAAAGTAAGCAAAGGCGCGGTTAAGGAGGGACCCTTTCGATTGGGTTTTCCCTTAACAATCCTTTTCCTGAACGACCAAGAGGGTCTTACGACCCCCTTGGATTCCCCCTAAGGTCGGGGCTGGTTCGGTTTTTAAAATTAACGCGCCGAAGGCGCACCCTTTAAAGGCGGCAGGAAGTCAAGCAAGTGCAACCCCTGCGAGTTCGGCTGGGGAGATCCAGTCG
>CAVCTM010000023.1:0-23948 GCA_963605115.1 Pseudobutyrivibrio sp.
ACCGTCCGCGAGGTCGTCGACTTCATCGAGGCGATGATCTGAAAAAAGCAAAAAAAGGGAGGCTGGGATTTTCCAGCCTCCTTTTTTTGCTTTTTGCGGGGATCCGTTTTAAAAATCCATGCGCCGAAGGCGCACCCTTTAAAGGCTCCCCTGTGCAAGGGGAGCTGGCGCGCGAAGCGCGACTGAGGGGTTGTAGGCTCGCGAAAATGCCATGTTCGGATGGCTGGTGCGTAGGGGACGGCGTCCTCGACGTCCCGCTGTTTCCGGGATATCCGAGCTTCCTGCAAACGGGGCGTCGAGGACGCCGCCCCCTACGAAGCATCGCCGGAAGCTTGGCAGTTGACGGAAGCTTACAACCCTCCAGTCAGCCTTCGGCTGACAGCCTCCCTTGCACTTCGGAGACCTTTAAAATCGCGGCGTTTCCGTATTAGTTAAAACGCTGCTGCTTGGACAACAGGGGATTCCAAGGGGGTCTTCACCCCTTTGGTCGTTCAGTGCGTCTCACAAAAAATCCTTCTCCTCCGCGGTCCGCTGCGCTCTTTGGAGCGCGGCGTAGACCCCGTTTTTCGCCATCAGCTCGTCGTGGCTGCCGAGCTCTACGATGCCGGCGCCTTCGACCACGGCGATGCGGTCCGCGGCGCGGATGGTGGAGAGGCGGTGGGCGATGATGATGCAGGTCCTGCCCTCGCTGAGACGGTTCAGGCTCGCCTGGATGCGCTGCTCCGTCACGGAGTCGAGCGCGCTCGTCGCCTCGTCCAGAACGAGGATGGGCGGGTTTTTCAGGAACACGCGCGCGATGGAAAGGCGCTGCTTCTGACCGCCGGAGAGCATCGCGCCGCGCTCGCCGATATAGGTGTCGTAGCCGTCGGGCATCTCCATGACCTCGTCGTGGATCTCCGCGCGGCGGGCGGCCTCCTCGACCTCCGCGTCCGTGGCGTCCGGGCGGCCGTAGCGGATGTTCTCGCGGATGGACCCGGCGAACATAAACACGTCCTGCTGGATGATGCCGATGGCGCGGCGGAGGCTCTCCTGCGTCAGGGAGCGCACGTCTCTGCCGTCGACGCGCACGGCGCCGGAGCTGACGTCGTAAAAGCGCGGGAGGAGCGAGCAGAGCGTCGTCTTTCCGCCGCCGGAGGGACCGACGAGGGCGAAGGTCTCGCCTGCCGGGATGTGGAGCGTCACGTCGCTCAGCACCTCGGTGCCGTCGTCGTAGTGGAAGCTCACATGGTCGTAATCGACGTCGCCGCGGACGGTCTCCAGCTCCTGCGCGCCCGGCTCGTCGCGGATCTCCGGCTCGGTGCGCATGATCTCCAGAAAGCGCGTGAAGCCGGCGCTGCCCTGCATCCACTGCTCCGTGAACTGCGCGAGGCGGCGGATGGGGCTGATGAAGGTGGCGACATAGAGCGTGAACGTTACGAGGTCAACATAGTCCATCTCGCCGCGCATGATGAGGAAGCCGCCGACGGCGATGACGATGACGGGCAGCACGCCGGTGGTGAACTCCATACCGCTCTGGAACAGCCCCATCGCCTTGATATAGTCGACGCGCGCGACCTTATACTTGTCGTTCGTGGCGGCGAATTTCTGCTCCTCCTGCGTCTCGTTCGCGAACGCCTTCGCGGTGCGGACGCCGGAGATGGAGCTCTCGATCGCGGCGTTGATCTCCGCGGTCTTGCGCTTGACCTCGATGTTCGTGTCGCGCATGCGCACGCGCTGGCGCATCGTGAACCAGAAGCAGAGCGGCAGCACCAGCGTCAGCACCAGCGCGAGCTTCCACTGGATGCCGTAGAGCACGGCGAGCGCGCCCGCGATCGTCACGACGCTGATGAGCACGTTTTCCGGTCCGTGGTGCGCCAGCTCCGTGATCTCGAACAGGTCCGTCGTGACGCGGCTCATCAGGACGCCGGTGCGGTTGTGGTCGAAAAAGCTGAAGCTCAGCGTCTGCATGTGGTCAAAAACGTCCTGCCGCATGTCCGCCTCGACGAGCACGCCCATGCGGTGGCCCACGACGGTGATGACGTAATAGAGCAGCCCCTTCAGCACATACGCCGCGACGAGCACCGCCATGATGACGAAAAACACGCGGAACAGGCCCTGCGGCAGCAGCTGCGTCATGCTGCGCCGGGAGACGAAGGGGAACACGAGGTCGATGACCGCCGCGAGCAGCGAGCAGCCCATGTCGATGGCGAAAAGCCGCCTGTGGGGGCGGAAATAGCTGAAAAACACCCGCAGCGGGTGATGGGAAAAGTCCTTTTTCTTCATGCGAATTTCTCTCTTTCCTGCACGGCGAGCGCGTCGCAGCGGTTGTTATAGGGGTTGTCCGCGTGGCCCTTGACCCAGTGATAGCGCATCTCGTGGCGCTCCGTGAGCTCCAGCAGCGCACCCCAGAGGTCGGGGTTCAGCGCGGGCTTTTTGTCCGATTTGACCCAGCCGCGCGCCCGCCAGGAGCGCGCCCAGCCCTTTTCGAGCCCGTCGATGACGTATTTGCTGTCGCTCCAGAGCTCCACAGCGCAGGGCTCCCGCAGCGCCTCCAGCGCGCGGATGACCGCGGTCAGCTCCATGCGGTTATTCGTCGTCGCCGCCTCCCCGCCGGAGAGCTCGCGCTCGATCTCCTTATACTTCAAAATCGCGCCCCAGCCCCCCGGACCGGGGTTGCCGCTGCACGCGCCGTCGGTGTAGATCGTGACAGTTTTCATGGTTTGGTCCTTTTGTTGGTTGAAATGGTTTCTTTTTTTGGATAATGAATGCGCCTTTGGCGCAGGATTTAAAGGCTCCCCTGTGCAAGGGGAGCTGTCAGCCGAAGGCTGACTGAGGGGTTGTAAGCTTTCGGAGTATCCAAGCTTGGCGTTTGCGCGAGCTCGGTAACAACCCCTCAGTCGCGCTTCGCGCGCCAGCTCCCCTTGCACTTCGGGAGCCTTTAAAAGGTGCCGCTTCGCGGCATTTTTTCAGTTTGCGGCTCGCAAGCGCCCTTGGCTCCCCCCTTTGGGAGAGCCAAGGGCGCTTGACCGGGGCTTGCACAGGTAAAACCTGCTGCCCCGGTAAAACCGATCCGGCTCTGTCCTTACTCCGCAGTTTCCTCAGCGGATACATCCTCCGCTGCTGCTTCCTCCTTCTCCGTCCTTGCGATGGAGATGACGCGGCTGCCGTCCGCGACGCGCATGATGCGGACGCCCTGGGCGGCGCGGCTGTAGACGCTGATGGTGTCCACCGCCATGCGGATGATGGTGCCGTCGTCGGAGATGACGAGGAGGTCGTCCTCGTCGTCCACGACCTTGATGTCCGCGATGGGACCGGTCTTTTCGGTGACGTTATAGCCCTTCAGACCCATGCCGCCGCGGTGCTGCGGCTCGTCGCCGCGGAGATATTCGTCGATGGGGGTGCGCTTGCCGTAGCCGTTTTCGGTGACGGCGAGGACCATGCCGCCCTCGCGTGCGCGCGCCGCGCCGACAACGTAGTCGCCCTCGCGCAGGCGGATGCCGCGGACGCCGACCGCGTCGCGGCCCATGACGCGGATATCCGTCTCCGCGAAGCAGATGGACATGCCCTTATGGGTCATGAGCAGGATGTTGTCCGCGCCGTCCGTCTGGCGGACGGAGATGAGCTCGTCGCCCTCGTCGAGATTGAGGGCACGGATGCCGTTGGAGCGGATGTTCTTCAGTGCGCTCTGGCGCAGGCGCTTGACCGTGCCGTTGCGCGTCACGAAGACGAGGAAGCTCTCCTCGTCCGCCTCGCGGCCGTGGATCATGGCGGAGATCTGCTCGCCGGGCTGGAGCGGCAGGATGTTCACGATGTTCGTGCCGCGCGCGCTGCGCCCGGCTTCGGGGATGCGGTAGCCCTTCTTGATATAGACCCTGCCCGCGGAGGTGAAGAACAGAATATTGTCGTGGGTCGAGGCGGTGAACACGGTCTCCACATAGTCCTCGTCCTTCGTCGCCATGGCGCGGACGCCCTTTCCGCCGCGGCCCTGCGCCTTATACTCGCAGGTGGGCAGGCGCTTGATATAGCCGCCGTGGGTCAGGGTGTAAACGCAGTCCTCCTCCTCGATGAGGTCTTCGAGGTCGATCTCGTCCTCGACGTCCTGAATTTCGGTGCGGCGCTCGTCGCCGAACCTGTCGCGGATGGCGGTGAGCTCGTCCTTGAGCACGCCGCGGAGCATCTCCTCGCTGCCGAGCAGCTCGACGAAATAGGCGATCTTCTTTTCCAGCTCGTCATATTCCGCCTGAAGCTTCTCGCGGTCGAGACCCTGCAGCGCCTTCAGGCGCATATCGAGGATCGCCTGCGCCTGGATCTCCGAGAGGTCGAAGCGCTGCATGAGCTTTTCCTTTGCGTCGTCGTAGCTCGTGCGGATAATGTGGATGACCTCGTCGATGTTGTCCTGCGCGATGAGCAGACCTTGCAGAAGATGCTCGCGCTCGCGGGCTTTTTTGAGGTCGTACTGCGTGCGCCGGATGATGATCTGCTCCTGAAACGCGATGTATTCGTCCAGAATATGGCGCAGGGAGAGGATGCGCGGCTGGGACTGGTTATTGACGAGCGCCAACATGATGATCGAGAAGCTGCTTTGCAGCGCGGTCATCGTGTAGAGCTTGTTGAGCACGACCTGCGCGTTGGCGTCGCGCCTCAGCTCAATGACGATGCGCATTCCGTTGCGGTCGGTCTCGTCGCGCAGGTCGCTGATGCCCTCGATGCGCTTGTCCTTCACCATCTCGGCGATGGTGCGGATGAGCTGGCGCTTGTTGACCTGATAGGGCAGCTCCGTCACGATGATGCGCGTGCGGTCGCGGTTGAAGGTCTCAAATTCCGCCTTGGCGCGGACGACGACCTTGCCGCGGCCCGTGGCGTAAGCCTGCCGGATGCCGCTTCTGCCCATGATGATGCCGCGGGTCGGGAAATCGGGACCCTGAATATAGCGCATGAGGTCGCTCAGCTCCGCCTCCGGGTTATCGAGCACGCAGATGCAGGCGTTGATGACCTCCGTCAGGTTATGGGGCGGGATGTTCGTCGCCATGCCGACGGCGATGCCGCTGGAGCCGTTCACGAGCAGGTTCGGGAAGCGGCTCGGCAGCACGCGCGGCTCTTTGCGGCTCTCGTCGAAGTTCGGGTCCCAGTCGACCGTCTCCTTGTCGATGTCGCGGAGCATTTCGTTCGCGATCTTGGACATGCGCGCCTCCGTGTAACGGTAAGCCGCCGGGGGGTCGCCGTCCACGGAGCCGAAGTTGCCGTGGCCGTCGACGAGCATATAGCGCATGGAAAAGTCCTGCGCCAAGCGCACCATGGCGTCATAGACGCTCGCGTCGCCGTGGGGGTGGTAGCGGCCGAGCACGTCGCCGACGCAGGTGGCGGATTTTTTGAAGGGCTTGTCGCTCGTGAGTCCGTCCTCATACATCGCGTAAAGGATGCGGCGGTGGACGGGCTTCAGACCGTCGCGCACGTCCGGCAGGGCTCTGCCGACGATGACGCTCATGGCGTATTCGATGTAAGACTTCTGCATTTCGCCGACGAGCTCACTCTCCGTGATCACCTGTTCGGGGAATGCGATGTCCTCCGGTTTATAGTCTCGGTTGTGTCCCATAGAAGCGTCACCTCCTTAAATGTCGATATTGACGGCGTACTGGGCGTTCTGCTCGATCCACTGCTTGCGCGGCTCGACCTCCTCGCCCATCAGCACGGTGAAGACCTGATCGGCGGCAACGGCGTCGCCGAGCGTGATGCGGCGCAGGGTGCGCTTTTCCGGGTCCATGGTCGTCTCCCAGAGCTCGTGCGGGTCCATCTCGCCGAGGCCCTTGAAGCGGGAGATATCGACCTTGACGTTCGGGTTTCCGCCGCGGAGCTCGGCGCTGATCTTGTCGCGCTCCTCGTCCGAGTAAGCGACGCGGACGGTCTTGCCGCGGGTCAGCTTATAGAGCGGCGGCACGGCGGAATAGACATAGCCGTTTTCGATGAGCGGGCGCATATAGCGGAAGAAGAAGGTCAGCAGCAGCGTGCGGATATGCGCGCCGTCGACATCGGCATCCGCCATGATGATGATCTTGTGGTAGCGGAGCTTTTCGAGGTTGAACTCGTCCCCGATGCCCGCGCCGAGGGCGACGATCATCGGATAGAGCTTGTCGTTGCCGTAGATCTTGTCCGCGCGGGCTTTTTCGACGTTCAGCATCTTTCCCCACATGGAGAGGATCGCCTGAAAGCGCGAGTCGCGCCCCTGAATGGCGGAGCCGCCTGCGGAGTCGCCCTCTACGATGTAGATCTCGCAGAGCGCCGGGTCGCGCTCGTTGCAGTCCTGCAATTTTTCGGGCATCTGGCCGCTTTCCAGCCCCGTCTTGCGGCGGACGGATTCGCGCGCCTTGCGCGCTGCCTCGCGCGCGCGGGAGGCGGTCAGCGCCTTATCGAGCACCGCCTTGCCGATGTTCGGGTTTTCCTCTAAAAACTCGGTCAGCTTGTCCTGCAAAATGTTGTCCACGAGCGTGCGCATTTCGCTGTTGCCGAGCTTGGCTTTCGTCTGACCCTCGAACTGGGGGTTCGTCAGCTTGACGGAGATGACGGCGGTGAGTCCCTCGCGGCAGTCCTCGCCGGAGAGGGAGTCGCCCTCCTTGAGCATGCCGACCTTCCTGCCGTAAGCGTTCAGCACGCGGGTGAGCGCGGTCTTGAAGCCGGTCTCGTGCATGCCGCCCTCCGGCGTATGGATGTTGTTCGCGAAGGAGACGAGAATTTCGTTATAGCTGTCGTTATATTGCAGGGCGATCTCCGCCTCGCTGTCCTCGCGCGCGCCGGAGACGTAGATGACCTCCTCATGCAGCGGGGTCTTGTTGCGGTTGATATAACTCACAAACTCGCGGATGCCGCCGGCGTAGCACATGGAGTCATAGCGCTCCTCGACGGGCTTTTCGGCGCTCTCCGGGCGCTCGTCGGCGATGGTGATGTGCAGCCCGGCGTTTAGAAACGCCTGCTCGCGCATGCGGGTGTGGAGCGTTTCGTAGTCATAGACGAGATCGTCGAACATCTCCGGGTCCGGCTTGAAGCGCACGGTGGTGCCGGTGCGGTCCGTCTCGGCGATGATGGTCATGTCCTGCGTCTTGACGCCGCGGGCGAACTTCATCTGGTAGACGTTCCCGTTTTTGTGGACCTCCACCTCCAGCCACTCGCTGA
Organism: Pseudobutyrivibrio sp.; assembly: GCA_963605115.1. GTDB lineage: Bacteria > Bacillota > Clostridia > Oscillospirales > Oscillospiraceae > SVKR01. The sequence goes on from CAVCTM010000023.1 coordinate 7,144, forward strand.
GCGCGTTGACGACGCTCGCGCCGACGCCGTGGAGACCGCCGGAGACCTTGTAGCCGCCGCCGCCGAACTTGCCGCCGGCGTGGAGCACGGTGTAAACGACCTCCAGCGCGGGAAGTCCGGTCTGCTCCTGAATGTCGACGGGGATGCCGCGTCCGTCGTCCGTGACGCGGATGACGTCGCCGGGCTCGATCGTGACCGTGATGTGCTTGCAGTAGCCCGCGAGCGCCTCGTCGATGGCGTTGTCGACGATCTCGTAGACGAGGTGGTGCAGACCGCTCGACGACGTGGAGCCGATATACATGCCCGGACGCTTCCGGACCGCCTCCAGACCCTCTAAGACCTGAATTTTACTGGCGTCATAGTCGCCGTTTATTTTTTCGTTGATATCAGACATATATCCTCTGATCCTTCCTGATTTGTTTACTCAAAAGAAGCGTCCAGCCCGCGTCCCGCGCTGCGGCGCAGGAGCGTGGAGGTGTTCAGCTGGCTCAGATAGACCCGCTGTCCCGCCTTTCCGTCCGCGCAGACGATAAAGCTCTTGGGGATCTCGTCCCCGGCGGCGTTGATGACCCTGCCCGCCCGCTCCGCCGCGGCGAGGAACTGCCGCGTCCGGGGCGACTGGGACGTGTTGTCGAGGTCGAATACGCCGACCAAGTCCGCCTTGCGGATGACGACGCTGTTTCCGAGATGCAGATACATAGTCTCTCCCTCACTCCTCGATCCGTCCGCCGCGGACAAAGATCACGCGGCCGCCGGTTTTTTTGACGATCTGCTCGTCCTCGCAGCAGGTGATGAGCGTCTGTCCGCCGCCGATGCGGTTTAAGACGAACTCCTGCCGCCGGGCGTCGAGCTCGCTCAGCACGTCGTCGAGCAGCAGCACGGGGTATTCGCCCGTTTCGCGCAGAAAAATTTCCCGCTCGGCGAGCTTGATGGAGAGTGCGGCGGTGCGCGTCTGCCCCTGGGAGGCGAAGGCGCGGGCGGGTCTGCCGTTCACCGTGATCTCCAGATCGTCCTTATGGATGCCCGTGAGACAGCTCGCCGCGGCGAGCTCGGCATCGCGGTGGGCGCGCTGGTGGGCGCTGACCTCCTCATAGATGGCGCGCTCGCTCGCGGTCGGGTCCGTCACGGTGCTGACCGTGCGGTATTCGATGCCGAGCGTCTCCCCCGCGCCGGAAAACTCCCGGTGGATGGGGGCGGCGGCGTCGGCGAGCGCGCGGGCGAAGGACACACGGTAGCGGATGATCCTGGCGGATAATCGCGCGAGCGAATCGGAAAATTCGTCGAAGCAGTCCATCATCGCGCGGTCGGAGCGGTAGTCGCGCAGCAGGCGCATTTTGTTTTCATACACGCGGCCATAGTCCGCGATGAGCTTTCCGTAGCCGGGGCGGAGCTGGCAGATCGCGAGGTCCATGAGCCGCCGCCGCGCCGCCGCGCCGTCCCGGATGAGTCCGAGATCGTCCGGGCAGAAGAGCACGGCGCGTACCGTCTCGCTCAGTTCCGCGGCGGCGGCGCGGGCGCCGTTGCGCCACAGCTGCTTTTTCTGCCCGCGGCGGAGCAGGATGTCGAGCTGCTGCCCGCGCCCGCCGGACCAGACCGCGGCGCGCAGCCGGGCGCTGTCCCGGTCGAAGCCGATGAGCTCGCGGTCGAACCTTGTGCGGAAGCTGCGCGCCCCGGCGAGATAATAGACCGCTTCGAGCAGATTGGTCTTGCCCTGCGCATTCTCGCCGGAGATGACGTTGATGCCGGGGTCAAAGTCCAGCGCCGCGGCGTCATAGTTCCGCCAGCCTTCGAGCGCGAGGGCGCAGACTCTCATGCCTGCTTCACGGCGAACTCCTCGCCGCCAAAGCGCACAGTGTCGCCCGCGCGGAGCTTTTTGCCCCGCATCGTGCAGACCTCGCCGTTGACGGAGACCTCCCCGCCGGCGATGCGGACCTTTGCCTCGCCGCCGGTGCCGCAGCAGCCGGTGAATTTCAGAAAAGCGTCCAGCTTGATAAATTCCGTGAAAATTTCGATGTCGGTCATGGCGGCTTTACTCCCCCGCCTTCAGGCGCACCGGAAGGATCATGTAGAGGAAGCCCTCCGTCCCGTCCGCCGGGGTGATGACGCAGGGGGAGGAGCCGGTGTTGAGGCAGACCTTCACCTCGTCCGCGGGTGCGGCTTTCAGCGCGTCGAGCAGGTAGCGGTTATTGAAGCCGATCTCAATCTCGCCGCCGTCGCCGTCGACCGTGCAGACGTCCTCCGCCTTGCCGAGCGCCGTGGCGCAGACGATATGAATCTCGTTTAAGCCAAAGGTGCAGCGGAGCGGGTTTTTGATCTTGTCGTCGATGATCAGGCTGACGCGCTCGACCGTGCGCTGGAGGAAGTGGCGGTCTGCCGTGACGGAGATGTTGAAGGCGCTCGGAACGGTCTTGCGGTAATTGAGGAACTCGCCCTCCAGACGGCGGGAGAGCAGCACGGTGGTGCCGATAGTGAAGCTGATATGCTTGCTGCCGAGCGCGATGCGGACGGGCTCGTCCGTGTCGGCGCAGAGCTTTTCAAGGTCGCCGAGCGCCGTACCCGGCACGATGAAGCTGCAATCCTCGCCCGCGCCCTCGACCGTTTCGCGGCGCAGCGCGAGGCGGTAGCCGTCCACGGCGACGACGGTCAGCATTCCGCCGCTGATCTCGAAGAGCTCGCCGGTATAGACCGGGCGCGCTTCGTTGTCGGACACGGCGAATATCGTCTGGCGGATCATCTCGCCGAGGAGGTTCTGCGGCAGGGAGACGCCGGTCTGCCCGTCGATGCCCGGCAGCTCCGGATAGTCGTTGAAGTCGGTGCCGATGATGGAAAATTCCGAGCTCTCGCAGGAGATCGTGACGTTTAGCCCCTCGGTCTTAACGGTGACGATCCCGTCCGGCATGGAGCGCACGATGTCGCCGAAGATGCGCGCGCCGAGGACGATGCTGCCCTGCTCGGCAACGTCGGCATCCACGCGGGTGTAGATGGCTTTTTTGAGGTCGTAGCCCGTGATCTTCAGATTGCCGACGCCCGCCTCCAGAAGCACGCCCTCCAGCGCCGGGATCGGGCTCTTCGCGCTCGCCGCCTTCGCCGCGGTGTTCACCGCCTGCTGAAGCACACTGCGCACACAGGAAAATTTCATATCGCTGCCTCCTTAGAAAGAAAGATAGATTATATTTTTTAGAAAAAGTCGTATTAGTGAAAACTTTTGTTGAAAAGTGGAAAAACCAAAGCTTTTTCAAGGCTTTGCGCCGGTGAAAACTTTTCCGGGTTTTTCACCGCTTTCAAAAGCGACAAGCCGCCGAAACCCTTTTCCACCGTTTTCCACAGAAAACTTTTCAGTTTTCAACAAAAAAAGCTAAAAAAGCCTCGCAGAGTTCGCTGCCGCAGCAGCGAATAAATTCCAATCATTTTTTGGCGGGGCGTGTACCTGCCAAAAAATACTCTGCGCTCCGCAAACGTGCGCCCCAACGGGGCGTGCGCTGCAGCGGAGTGAATCCCCTTCGTCCGAGAGCCCAGCGAAGCGGGTCTCGGACGAGACTTTAGGTCTCCCGCGGCCTGGAGTTGATGTTGCTCGTGATGTCCCGGATGGTGCCGGCGAGGTCGGAATTATTTTTCATGCTCTCCTCGATCTTCGTGACGGAGAAGGCGATGGTCGCGTGGTCGCGATTCAAGAACTCGCCGATGGCGTTCAGGGGGAGGTTCGTCAGGATGCGGATGAGATACGCCGTAACGTGGCGGGCGTTCGCGATGGTCTTCTGGCGGCTCTGGCCCTTGACCTCCTCCTCGGAGACCTGATAATAGCGCGCGACCTCGGCGAGGATGCTGTCCGGCGTCGGGACGTAGATGCCGTTCTGGATGACGGTGCGGATCGCCTCGTCGATGATGGCGCGGGTGATGGGACCCTCCGTGATCTCCTTGTAGGCGGAAAGACGCTTCACGACGCCCTCCAGCTGGCGGATGTTGCTCGTCAGCTTTTCCGCGATGTACTGCACGTTCTCGTCGGAGAGCGCCATGCCGAGGTGCCCCGCCTTGTCGCGGATGATCGCCATGCGCGTCTCCGTGTCGGGGGGCTGCACGTCCGCCATCAAGCCGCCCTCGAAGCGGGTGCGGAGCCGGTCGTCCAGCCGGGCGATCGCCATCGGCGGGCGGTCCGAGGTCAGAACGATCTGGTGACCCGACTCGTAGATGTTGTTGAAGGTATGGAAAAATTCCTCCTGCGTGCTCTCCTTGCCGGCGATGAACTGGATATCGTCGACGAGGAAGAGGTCCACGTTGCGGTATTTTTTGCGGAACTCCTCCGCCTGCCCTTCGCGCAGGGAGTGGACCATCTCGTTTAAGAACTCATCGCCCTTGATGTAGATGATCTTCGCCTCCGGGTCGTTTTCGTGGATGGCGGAGCCGATGGCGAGCAGCAGGTGGGTCTTGCCGAGCCCGGAGTTGCCGTAAATGAAAAGCGGATTATAAGCGCGGCTGCCGGGGTTTTTGACAACGCCGAGCGCCGCGGCGTGGGCGAACTTGTTGGAGGGTCCGACGATGAAATTGTCGAAGGTGTAGCCGTCCATCTCCGGGAGACTTTTTTCGTCGCGCTTGCGCTTGAAATAGTCATCCACCTCGTCGCCCGTCAGGACCGTCAGCTCATAGTCGCAGGAAAACAGCTCGTGCAGCGCCTCCTTGATGATGCTGCCGTAGCGCTGGCGGATGATGTCCCGCTTGAAGGCGCTGGACGTCTGGATCACGAGGCTGCCGTTTTCCAGATCCACGGGCGCGCACTCGCCGAACCAGGTGTTGATGGAGGTGGTCGTCAGCTCCTGCTTTAGGATCTGCATGATAGAATCCCAGATGTCCTGAATGGAGTTCATGTCGTTCTCTCTCCCTTTGCTCTCTTGCTGCATGGGTGTAAAATCCCCTATCTTAATTATTTTACCACAGCGCTGTGGAAAACACAAGAACTATATATAAATATAGTATCAGTTTTTTTGCGCTCCCAAGGGAGGCTGCGGCAATGCGGTTTTCCCCCGGAATCCCCGGAAGCTGAAAACCCTCTCCCCAACCGGGATCCCCCATCCGGGGGCGGAATTGCTGCAAGCGATGCAAGGAAAATTTTAAAAAGGGTTGGTTTTAAAAAATTAATGCGCCGAAGGCGCACAATTTAAAGGCCTCCCTGTGCAAGGGAGGCTGTCAGCGCGCAAGCGCTGACTGGAGGGTTGTAAGCTGCCGTCTATCGCCAAACTTCCGGCGATGTTTTGTAGGGGTCGGCGTCCTCGACGACCCGTTTTGCAGGAAGCTTGGATGACGGCGAAGCTGCGGGACGTAGGGGACGCCGTCCCCTACGAACGAACAATCCAAACGCGGCGATTATCCGGGCTTACAACCCCTCAGGCGCTTCGCGCCAGCTCCCCTTGCACTTCGGGAGCCTTTAAACTCCGCGCCATTGCTTAAATCATAGCGCCCAAAGGCGCATTCCACTTCCAAAACAGCTTCCAAAACATAAAAAAGCCGCGGAGACCCGCGGCTTTTTTTGCTTATTGCTCTTTTTTCTTCAGCTCCTCAAGGATCTGCGCCAGCAGCTCCTCGGTGGTGGGCTTGGGCTCTTCGGGTGCGGGCTCCTCGGCGGCTTCCGCTGCCTTTTTCTTTGCCTCCGCCGCCTCGTGCGCCTTGTTGAACGCCTTCACGATGAGGAACACGACGAACGCGACGAGGATGAAGTCGATCACCGCGCCGACGAAGGTGCCGAAGCCGATGGTGATCGCCTCCCTGACGACCTCGCCCGCCTCATCGAGCTCCGCAGGGCGGACGATCAGGTTCAGCGCCGTCATGTCGCGGCTGCCGGTGATCCAGCCGATGAAGGGCATGAACACGTCATTGACGAGGCTGGACGTGATCTTGCCGAACGCCGTCGCGATGATGACGCCAACCGCCATATCAAGCACGTTGCCGCGCATGATGAAGGCCTTAAACTCGCTGAAAAACTTTTTCATCTTTTGTCTGTCTCTCTCTTTCCTTAAAATCAGCGCGCGGGGATGATGATGGTCTTGTATGCAAAGGTTACGGTAGACACCATGCCGGTGCTCCACGTCTGGACATAGCCGGTCATATCACCCTCGGCGTCGTGGGTATAGACGGTGCGGTAGCTGCCGAACTCCGGATCGGTGTCGGTGTAGGTCTCGGTCAGGAGCAGACCGTCGGCGCTGTATTCATAGGTGACGGAACTCTTTCTCCCGTTGCCCTCATAGGTCTCTGCAATGCACCGGCCCGCGGCGTTGTAGGTCCACGTGCTGAGATAGTGCTCCTCGCCGGTGGTCGCCTCCTGACGGATCAGGTTTCCATAAGCGTCGTAGGCGCGCTCAATGACGGTGTCCGCGCCGCCTTCGTCGCTGCGTCCAATCTTTTCATAGATGCAGTTGCCGGCGTTGTCGTAGCGATAGGTATCCGTAGATTTGGCGCCGTCGCTGTCGGTCCAGGTATAGCTGGTGCAGTAACCGGCTGCGTTGTAGGTACAGGTGACTTTGGTCCAGCGGCCGGTCTCGGATCTCTCGTAGCGGTGGGTGAGCAGGCTGCCGTTCGCGGTATAGGTATAAGTATCGACATCGGTGATGCCGCCCGCGTCGAAGGTTTCCTTGCGGATGACATCGCCGGACTCGTTATAGTAATAGTCGAGACGCGCATACTCGCCGTTGCCGTAGGTGTAGCTTTCGCTGGTCAGCAGGCCGTCCGTGTAGTCGGCGGTGTACTCGCGGGTGTAGTCGCCGTTTACGTAATAGTGCCAGATCTCTCTGCCGTACTCGTCGTAGCGGTAATCCGTGGTGGCGTAGATCTCGCCGTTGTCGGCGCTCTCGTCGTGGATGATGTTGCCGAACTCGTCGTAGACATAGGTCATCTGGGAGATATAGCCGTTTACGTTGGTCAGCTCGCGGACAATGTTGCCGTACTCGTCATAATCGGTGGCGTAGCGGTAATAGTCGCCCGTGCCGTCGGCGTTTTTGTTGTTTGTGATCTGCTCGGTGCAGACCTTCAGCTTCCAGTCCACGTCGAGCGTCACGGTGCGCGTGGCGTTGTCGTAGCCGATGGCGTCTTCAAAGCCGAGGACTTTGCCCAGCTCGCGGAGCTGGAAAAAGTTGCTGCCGTCGATGTTGTACTTTTCCACCTCGGACCAGTCGACGCCGTTGAAGCTGAGCTTCTGGGTGCTGAGCTGGGCGGTCTCTGCCCCGGCAAACGCCGCGGGTGCGAGGGAGAATACGAGGGCGAGCGCGAGCAGAAGAGTCAGAATACGCTTTTTTATGTTGTTCTCCTTTTCAAAAGTTATTTTTGTGCCCGGACGGAGCGCAGCGTCCAGACCTGCTTCTTATTTGTTCGGTACAAGAATATCCTTGCCGCCCATATACGGACGCAGCACTTCGGGGATGGTGACGCTGCCGTCCGCCTGAAGGTGGTTTTCGAGGAAGGCGATGAGCATGCGCGGCGGGGCGACGACGGTGTTGTTGAGCGTGTGCGGCAGATACATTTTTCCGTCCGCGCCCTTGACGCGGATGCGGAGACGGCGCGCCTGCGCGTCGCCGAGGTTGGAGCAGGAGCAGACCTCAAAATACTTCTGCTGGCGCGGGCTCCACGCCTCGATGTCGCAGCTCTTGACCTTCAGATCGGCGAGGTCGCCGGAGCAGCACTCCAGCTGGCGCACGGGGATCTCCATCGAGCGGAACAGCTCCACGGAGTAGCGCCACATCTGCTCGTACCACTTCATGGAGTCCTCCGGACGGCAGACGACGATCATCTCCTGCTTTTCAAACTGGTGGATGCGGTAAACGCCGCGCTCCTCAATGCCGTGGGCGCCCTTTTCCTTGCGGAAGCAGGGGGAATAGCTCGTCAGCGTCTGGGGCATCGCGTCCTCCGAGAGGATCTGGTCGATGAATTTGCCGATCATGGAGTGCTCGCTCGTGCCGATGAGGTAGAGGTCCTCGCCCTCGATCTTATACATCATGGCGTCCATATCCGTCTGGCTCATGACGCCCTCGACGACATTGCCGTGGATCATAAACGGCGGGATGCAGAAGGTAAAGCCCTTGTTGATCATAAAATCGCGCGCGTAAGCGAGCACCGCCTCGTGCAGGCGGGCGATATCACCCAGCAGGTAGTAGAAGCCGTTGCCGGAAACTCTGCCCGCGGAGTCCATATCGACGCCGTTGAAGCGCTCCATAATGGCGGTGTGGTACGGGATCTCAAACTCCGGCACGACCGGCTCGCCGAAGCGCTGGACCTCGACGTTGCAGCTGTCGTCCGGTCCGATGGGAACGCTCGGATCAATGATATTCGGAATTTGCAGCATAATGTGTCGGATCTTCTGCTCTAACTCGGTCTCCTTGACCTCCAGCTCCGCGAGACGGTCGGCGTCCGCCTTGACCTGCGCCTTGACCTTTTCCGCCTCCTCCAGCTTGCCGGGGTCCTTCTTCGCCTGCCCCATCAGCATGCCGACCTGCTTGCTGAGCGCGTTGCGCGCGGCGCGCAGCTCGCTCGCCTCCGTGATGGCGGCGCGGTTTTCCGCGTCGAGCGCGATCACCTCGTCCACGAGCGGAAGCTTCGCGTCCTGAAATTTCTTGCGGATGTTCTCCTTAACGGCTTCAGGGTTTTCCCGAACAAATTTAATGTCCAGCATCTCTTTTTTCCTTCTTTTGGTATAGATTTTTAACTTTTTTGCTTATTTCGTGCTCCGCAGCGAGGAGAACAGGCGGAGGTTTTCGATGAGCTTTTCCCGGTCCTCGCTGCCGTAAAATTCGATCTCGATCTTGCCCTTTTTGCGCCCGTCGACGAGCTTTACCTTGCGCCCAAGGGCGTTTTCGAGCTCGCGCTCGACCTCGCGCACATAGTCCACGCTGACGGCGGAGGGCTCCTCCTCCCGCTTCGGCGCGCTCTGCGCCTTCGCCAGCCGCGCGGCGAGCGCCTCCGTCTGGCGCACGGAGAGACCGCGCGCGATGACGGTCTCCGCCGCCTCAAGCTGCATTTTTTCGTCCCGGATGGGGATCAGCGCCCGCGCATGCCCGGCGGAGAGCTGTCCCTCCTCCACGAGCGAGAGCACCGCCGGCGTCAGACTCAGCAGACGCAGCGCATTCGCCACCGCGGGGCGCGATTTTCCGACGGAGGACGCCGCCTCCTCCTGCGTGAGCCCGTAATCCTCCATCAGCGTGCGGAAGCCGCGCGCCTCTTCGATGGGATTTAAGTCCTCGCGCTGCAAGTTTTCCACGAGCGCGAGCTCCATCGCCCGCCGATCGTCCGCCTCGATGATGCGCACCGGCACCTCCGTGAGCCCCGCGGCGCGTGCCGCGCGCCAGCGGCGCTCGCCGGCAATGATCTGGTAATAGCCGCCGTCGATGGCGCGGACCGTGATCGGCTGGATGACGCCGTACTGCCGCACGGATTCGGTCAGCTCCGCAAGCGCGTCCTCGTCGAAGGCGTAGCGCGGCTGGTCGCGCCGCGGCTCCACCTTACTGATCGGCAGCTTTGTCTCGTCCAAGCCCCGTCCGGGCAGATCGTCGCCGAAGAGCGCGCCCAGACCGGTGCCGAGACCGCCTTTTTTCGCCAAATCCTTCACTCCTTCCTCTGCTTTTTCAAAAATTCGTTCGCCAGATGCAGATAAGCCCGCGTGCCCTTGCTCGATTTGTCATAGGCGATGCAGGGCTTGCCGTGGCTCGGCGCCTCGGAAAGCCGCACGTTGCGCGGGATCTTGGTGTCATACACCTTGCCCGGAAAGTGCATCCGCAGCGCGCTCTCAACGTCCAGCGCGAGCTTGGTGCGCGCGTCGTACATCGTGAGCACCAGCCCCTCCAGCTTCAGATTCGGATTCATCCGCTGGTTGACGCGCTTGATGCTCGCAACAAGGTCGCTGAGCCCCTCCAGCGCGTAAAATTCGCTCTGGACCGGCACGAGCACCGTGTCCGCCGCGACGAGTGCGTTCAGCGTCAGCAGCTCCAGCGAGGGCGGGCAGTCGATGAAAATATAGTCGTAGCGCTCCCGCAGCGGCGCAAGGCGCTGCTTCAGCAGCGTTTCGCGCCCCTCCTGATCTACGAGCTCCACGTTCGCGCCCGCAAGCTCGCTGTTCGAGGCGATTACGCAGCCGTAGCTTGTGAAAACCACGGCGTCCTTGGCGTCCACGCCGCGCAGCAGCACGTCGTAGATGCTCTTGACGCGGTTTTTGTCGATGCCCATGCCGGTCGTGGCGTTGCCCTGCGGGTCGCAGTCCACGAGCAGGACCTTTTTTCCGCGGTTTGCAAGACTCGCGGTCAGGTTGATGGCGGTCGTGGATTTGCCGACGCCGCCCTTCTGGTTCGCGATCGCAATGATTTTACCCATAATGTTCTCCTGTGAGTCAAATTGCGCTCTTATTATATCAGCCCATGCGTGATTTTTCAATGTTTCACGTGAAACTTTTTCCGATTGTTTCACGTGAAACACCGCCCTTGACAGCCGCGCCGCTTTGGACTAAACTTAGACGGGAAAGATCAATGCCGCAGGAGGGCTTATAATATGAAATGGATCGAAGCCGCCATCACGACCCGCAGCGAGGAGATCGACGCGCTCTGCGAAAAGCTCGGCACTTACGACATCGGTGGAATCTGCATCGAGGACGAGGCGGATTTCAAGCGCTTTCTGGAAAACAACCACCAGTACTGGGACTACGTGGACGACGACCTCGCCGCGCACTACGACGGGCTCAGCCGCGTGAAGTTTTACGTGGAGGACAGCGGCGCCGGGCGCGCGCTGCTGGAGAAGATCAGGGCGGAGCTCGGCTGCGAGATCACGACGGCGACCGTGGACGACGCCGACTGGGAAAACAGCTGGCAGCAGTATTATGAGCCGCTGGAGATCGGCGAAAAGCTGCTGGTCGTCCCGGAATGGCAGGACGCGGAGGCGAACGGGCGCACCGTGCTGCGCCTCGACCCCGGCATCGCCTTCGGCACAGGGAGCCACCCGACAACGCGGATGTGCCTCGAAGCGCTGGAAAGGTTCGCCGCGCCGGGCAAAACGGCGCTGGACCTCGGCTGCGGCAGCGGCATTCTCGGCATCGCGGCGCTGCTGCTCGGCTGCGAGAAGGTCCTCGGCTGCGATGTGGATCCGAAGTCGCCGGACGCGGCGATGGCAAACGCCGCGCTGAACGGCATCGGCGAAGACCGGCTGAAGCTCTTCGCCGGCGACCTGCTGCGCGACGAGGGGCTCCGCCGGGAGCTGGACGGCAGCTATGACATCGTGCTCGCAAACATCGTTGCGGATGTGATCATCGCGCTCGCCGCCTTCGTGCGCCGCTACTTAAAGCCCGGCGGGGCATTTATCTGCTCCGGCATCATCGACGGCAGGGAAGATGAGGTCCGCGCCGCGCTCGCGCAGGCGGGGCTCGCGGTGGAAGACCATCTCCACGAGGACGAGTGGCACTGCTTCGTCTGCAAGGCCTGAAAACCCGCAAATATAACCTGACAATCTTTTGACTATCCGGACCCGTATTATCATCAGGTAACTGATAATAATACGGGTCCTAATTTTTTGGTACTTTTTGTGTCGCATGCTTGACAACAGAGAATATTTGTGCTATTTTGTGGTTATCGTGCATATATTTTCGGGGAAGCACGCGCAAAGTGTGCAATATGCATAAAAACATTCTGGAACAATTTGGGAGGAAAGACGAAAATGAAACGCAAGACCATCGCACGCATCCTGACCGCAGTCCTTGCTCTGGCGCTCTGCCTGAGCCTCTGCGCCTGCGGCGGCAAGAAGGGCGACGCCAAAGAGGGCGAGACCGCTTGGAACATCGGCTACAACACCTGGGGCGCCGGCGACGCGACCTTCGACTTTATGGCGACCGTCATCGAGCAGGCGCTGGACGCCGCGGGCGCGACCTACAACCGCTCCAGCGACGACCACATGGCGGACAAGGAGCTCCAGAACATCCAGAACTTCATCTCCGCGGGCGTGGACGGCATCGTGATGCAGACCTGCGCGGACTCCATTTTCCCGGAGGCGACGAAGGACTGCATGGAAGCGAAGATCCCCTTCGTGATGAGCACCTTCTCCGGCAAGGACGAGGACCGCGCGGAAGCCAACGCCAATAATCCCTATTACCTCGGCACCGCGACCTCCGATATGTACGCGGAGGGCTACCTGATGGGCAAGGAAGCCGCGGCGGACGGTCACAAGACCGCCCTGCTGCTCGGCGGCAACGTCGGCGACGCCCACTTTGAGATGCGCATCGCGGGCTTCACCCAGTCCTTCGTGACCGAGGGCGGCGGCACCATCCTGAATACCGCCCGCTGCGCCAACCCCGGCGAGGGTCAGGAGAAGGCGAACGCCATGCTCTCCGCTACCCCGGACGCCGACTGCCTCTTCGCCATGGTCGGCGACTATGTTCCCGGCGCGGTGAACGCGATGCGCACGCTGGAGATCGACATGCCGATCTACTGCTCCAACATCAACACCGACACCATTGAGTACATCCGCGACGGCAGCGTCGTCGCCGCTACCGCCGGCAACGACCTCGTCGGCACCGTCGCTGCCTGCCTGCTCATCAACTACCTCGACGGGCACCAGATCCTCGATGCGGACGGCAACCCCCCTGAGCTCACGAACGCCGGCTTCGTCGTCAACACGGACAACATCGACGATTTCGAGGAGATCTTCAAGACCAAGGCGGAGCCCTTCCAGAAGGAGACCATCCAGACCCTGCTCTGGCGCTATAATAACGATGTCACTTACGCGGACTTCGAGAAGTTCGTGAACGAGCAGCTCCAGCTCGATAATATCATCGAGGCATGGAAATAAGCGCCTGAGACACACATAGACCCGGCACAAGAACAAATTCTGGGGACCGCGGCGATTTTGAAAAAACCCGCGGTCCCCGCGCTTTATTTGTTCCGCCTGCCTCCAAAGGAGTTGAGGTTATTGGAAAAAACAAAGAAAAAACGGAGCATGGAGACCGTCACCGGCGCGCGCTCGTGGCTCTCGCTCGCGATCCTGGTCGCGGTGATGGTCCTCGTCGGCGTGATCGTCAATTTCTGCGTCGGCGGAAGATTTCTGACGGGGAAAAACATCGAGATCATCCTCTCCAACAGCGTTTACCCGACCTTCATCGCGTGGAGCCTCTGCTTCCTCTTCGCCTGCGGCTACACGGACATGTCCATGGGCGGCGTGCTCGTCGTCGGCTCCTTCGCGGTCTGCGCCTTCGGCAACGCATGGGGCTACCCCGGCGTCATCCTCGGCGGTCTGCTCGTCGGGACGCTGCTGGTGTTCATCAACTTCGGCATTTTCGTCGTGACGCGCATCCCCTCGTGGATCGCGAGCATCAGCCTCGCGCTCATCTATGAGGCGGTCAGCGTGTTCACGCGCAACTGGCGCGTGACGAAGCCCTACGTGGACACGGAGCTGCTGCGGTCTTACCGCGCGCTCGGCGAGTGGCCCTGGAACATCATCCTGCTCGCCGCGGGCTTCCTCGTCGTCTACTTCGTCTATAACCGCACCGCCATCGGGCTCAACATCCGCGCCGTCGGCGGCAGCACGGGCGTCGCCCGCGCGATGGGCATCAGCATCCCGAAGACCATCCTCGGCGTCGGGCTCATCTGCGGCGTGCTCGTCGGCGCGGCGTGCATCGTGCAGGAGAGCTATAACGGCAAGACCTTCGCCACCACGGGGCTCACGAGCATCCAGATGATCTTCAAGCCCCTCGCCATCGCGCTGCTGGCGCAGATTTTGCAAAAGCGCATCAACATCATCGTCGCGGTGCCCTTCTGCTCGATCATCATCTACGCGGTGTTCAACATCATGACGTTCTTCGGCGTGCCCTCCGGAACGCTTCAGGACGTGTTCCTCTGCGTGTTTGTCATCGTGTTCGGCGTCGCGGGCCAGCGCGGAACAAAGGAGGTCGTGAAATGAGCGAAAACAGAGACGTCGTATTCACCATCCGCGGCCTGAACAAATATTTCGGACCCACCCACGCGAACAAAAACGTCGATTTCGATCTCTGCCGCGGCGAGATCCGCGGGCTCATCGGCGAAAACGGCTCCGGAAAATCGACGCTCATCTCCCAGATCGCGGGCATTTACCCGCCCGACACCGGCGAGATGCGCATCGGCGGCGAGCTTTACGCCCCCGCGAGCCCCTTAGACGCCTACGACCGCAAAATCTCCATGGTCTTGCAGGAGCTCGGCGTCGTGGGAACGCTGCCGGTCGGCGTGAACGTGTTTCTGGGGCGCACGAAGCAGTTTACAAAGGGCGGCGTCGTGGATCTCAAGGCGCTGAGCCGCGCGGCGCAGGCGGTGTTCGAAAAATGGGACCTGCCCATGCCGCCGCTGAACGCCAGCCCCGGCACGATGCTCATCGAGTCGCGCAAGATGGTGGAGCTCGCCCGCGCGCTCTCGCTGGAGCCGAACATCCTGCTGCTCGACGAGGTAACGCAGTCGCTCTCCATGAATAACCGCGAAAAGCTCTACGCCCTGCTCCGCCGGCTCAAGGCGGAGGACCGCAGCGCTATCGTCATCACCCACGACGTGGAGGAGATGCTCCGCATCACGGACACCGTTACCGTCCTGCGCGACGGCGAGGTCGTCGGCACGGTCTCCTCCGCGGAGACGACGCCGGACGAGATCAAGCGCATGATGGTCGGCAGAGAGATGCGCGGCGACTATTACCGCTCCGACCGCGCGCCCGACTTTTCCGACGCCGTTGCTCTGACGGCGGACGATCTCTGCGTCGACGGCGAGCTCGACCACGTGAGCTTCGAGGTCCACGCCGGCGAGATCCTCGGCTTCTGCGGACTTTCCGACTCCGGCATCCACGCCGTCGGCAAGGCGCTCTACGGGCTCAGCCATCTGAAGCAGGGCGCGGTCCGCCTCGCGGACGGCACGGAGATCAAAACGCCGATGCAGGCGCTCGCGAGCGCGATGGGCTATGTGCCCAAAGACCGCGACGCCGAGGCGATGATGATCGAGGACAGCGTGCGGGAAAACTTCTGCATGCCCTCCCTCGGCGAGCTGACCGGCGCGCTCGGCTGCGTGCCGCCCGCGGCGATGAAAAAGCTCGCAGAGGAGATGGTGGAGCGCCTCAGCGTAAAGTGTACGGACATTTTCCAGCCCGTCAGCGCCCTCTCCGGCGGCAACAAGCAGAAGATCAACCTCGGCCGCTGGCTCGCGAAGGACCTGCGCGTGCTGATCCTCGACTGCCCCACCCGCGGCGTCGACGTCGGCGTCAAGGCGTATATTTACGCGCTGATGAAGGAAGCGAAGAAGAAAAACATCGCCATGGTGCTCATCTCCGACGAGCTGACGGAGGTGCTCGGCATGGCGGACCGCCTCGTGGTCATGAAGGACGGGCGCATCACGCGCACGATCGACCGCGGCGGCGCGTTTACGGAACAGGCGATCATTGAGGTGATGATATGAAGAAAAAATTCAGCCGTCTGCGCCGCCTGAAATTGCAGGATCTGGTGCCGTTCATCGCGTTCATTGCGATCTTCCTGTTCTTTACCTTTGCGAGCTACAACGAGCGCACCGGCGTTTTTATGATGCTGACGGCGCGCAACCTCAGCACGATCCTCGACCAGACGATGATCACGCTCGTCGTCGCCTGCGGAACGCTCTTCGTCGTGGCGCAGGGCAGCACGGACCTGTCCGTCGGCGTCAATCTGGCGCTCGCGGGCGTCATCGGGTCCTATGTCGCCTCCGTCTCCGGCATCGCGTGGCTGATGATCCCCGTGACGCTCGCCGTCGGCGCGCTGATGGGCTGGCTGAACGGCTTCCTCGTCGCGCGCTGCAAGGTCTCCAGCTTTATGGTGACGCTCGCAATGCTCATCGGCGTGCGCGGACTTGTGAACTATCTTCAGGTGTTCACAGGCGTCCAGCGTCTGCCGGAGGCGCTCGCGTTCCTGAACGCCAGCGCCTTCAAGGTGCCGGTGTTCCTCGCCATCCTCGCGGTCTCGGCTTACATTTTCGAGTTCACGAAGCTCGGACGCTACAGCCGCGCCATCGGCGAGAACGAGACGACCGCGCGCTTCATCGGCATCCCGGTCCGCCGGGTGAAAACGCTGGCGTTCGTGCTCTCCGGTCTGATGGCGGGCGTCGGCGCGCTGTTTTATATCTCCACCGTCGGCGCGACCAGCAACCAGATGGGCGTGTTTCTGGAGATTCGCGTCGTCATGGCGATCTTCCTCGGCGGCGTGCTCGTGACGGGCGGCTCCTCGGCGAAGTTCTACAAGCTGCTGCTCGGCTCGTTCTCCATCCAGATCATCATCAGCGGACTTGCCCTGATGGGCAAGTCGGACAGCCACATCGCCCAGACCGTCGAGGGCGTGCTGCTCATTCTCATCCTCTTCGTCAGCATTCTCGCCGGACGGCGGAAGCAGAAGGAGCCGGAGGAGGACGAAGCGGCGCCGAAGGCGTCGGGGAAGGTGGAGTATCCCGAATAAAAAAAGCGACCCCGTCCGGGGATGCCGGGCGGGGTCTTTTTTGGGGGTTGAGTATTGAATGCGCCTTGCGGCGCAAATTGAAAAGGTTTCGCGTCCGGGGGACGCGACTTACTTTCCCCCTGCGGGGAAAGTAAGCAAAGGCGCAGTCAGAAGGAAAACCCTTTCGAATGGGTTTTCCTCCCGACACCCTCCTTTCCTGAACGACCAAGAGGGTCTTACGACCCCCTTGGATTCCCCCTAAAGTCGGGGCTTGCTCGGTTTTACTAAGGGCGGTAGACGCAGCCATGCCGTTTTGCTTCAACACCCAAGAGTCCAAAATTTAAATCCGCGGCGAAGCCGCGACCGCTATCTTGGCTCCCCTGAAAGGGGAGCTGTC
>CAVCTM010000024.1:0-23811 GCA_963605115.1 Pseudobutyrivibrio sp.
CAACCCTCCAGTCAGCCTTCGGCTGACAGCCTCCCTTGCACAGGGAGGCCTTTACATTATGTGGCTTCTCCGCGATGATAAGGTCTTTTTTTTGACACCCTCAAAATCGCCCTGCCTGACAGCAGGGCGATTTTTCATATTTTCTCCATATCCCGCGTTGCGATGACATCGACGCCGGTTCCTAACAGATCGGGCAGCAGCACGTCCCCGATATGGACCGGGGCGGCGGCAGTCACGGCGTTGATGGCTGCCATCGCCTCGGACATTTTGTCCTTCGGGATGGGTGCGGCGGTGCGCACCGGGACACGGGGCAGCGCGCCGCCGGTGAGCCGGACGGTGGTCGTCAGCGTGCGCGTCGGGGCGCAGAGCTCCGCGCGCCCGTACTCTACGCCGCGGGGACAGGCGTTGCCGCGCACGGCGTAGTCCTTCGCCTCGTCCACGGTCAGACGGCAGCCGCGGGGACAGACGATGCAGGTCAGTTCGGTCATCTTTCCGCCTCCTTTTCCTCTCCGGCGCAGACGGTGACGGGTCCGTCCGCCGGGTCGAGCTTTTCCACGAGCACCCTCGGCAGCAGCAGCTTCACCATTTCGCTGCTCGTCATAAACGGGCGGCGGAAGCGCGCGATCTGCTTTTCGCCCTGATACACGGTGACGGCGGCTGTCTCTCCGTAATGCCCCTTCACGCGGAAGGAGAGCTCGATGCCCCTGCCGAGATTCGCCTTGCGCGCATAGCCCGGCACGGTGTAGCTGACGCCCTCGCCGGGGCGGATCTCCAGCGTTTCGCCCTCCGGCACGGGTCCTTCCAGCACGCGCGCGGCGGCGGCGCGCCCGGCGCGGACGCTCTCCTCCGTCACGAAATCCACGAGGTCGTGGACCTGAAGCGCGTTGCCGCAGGCGAAGATGCCGGGAACACAGGTCTCATTGTTTTCATACACGACCGCGCCGCCGGTGCGTCCGAGCGGGATGCCCGCCTGACGCGCGAGCTCGTTTTCCGGGATGAGCCCGATGGAGAGCAGCAGCGTGTCGCAGTCAAAGGTCTTTTCCGTGCCGGGAATGACGCGGCGCCGGGCGTCCACCTCTGCGGCGACGACCTGCTCCACGCGGTGGGTCCCGCGCACGTCCGTCACCGTGTGGCGCAGCAGCAGGGGGATGTCGAAGTCGACAAGGCACTGCTGCACATTGCGCGCAAGACCGTCCGGGCGGTCGCCCGCGCCGATGCAGGCGAGCACCTTCGCGCCTTCGAGCGTCATGCGCCGCGCCATGATGAGCCCGATGTCGCCCGTGCCGCGGATGACGACGCGGCGGCCGACGGAGAGCCCCAGCAGGTTCATATACATCTGCGCGGTCCCGGCGGTGAACACGCCGGCGCAGCGTGCGCCGGGGATGCCGACCGCGCCGCGGGCGCGCTCGCGGCAGCCCATGGCGAGCACGACCGTGTCCGCACTGAGCGCTTCGACCCCGGCGGCGGAGCTCACGAACACCTCGCGCTCCGGCGTCAGCTGGAGCACCATCGTGTCCGTTCTGACCTCCACGCCCGTGGCGGCGAGCAGCTCGATAAAGCGCCCGGCATACTCCGGACCGGTGAGCTCCTCCTTGAAGCGGTGGAGCCCGAAGCCGTTATGGATGCACTGGTTCAGAATGCCGCCGAGCGACTTGTCGCGCTCGATGACGAGGACGGAGCGGAGCCCCGCCTCCCACGCTGCGTGGGCTGCGGCGAGTCCCGCGGGACCGCCGCCGATAACGATGAGCTGATAGTGCTTCAAAGGTGCGCGCCTCCCTTCGTCTCGTTCGTCAGGATCTCGCTGCCCGGTTCCTCCAGACAGACCTCCAGCCAGTCGAGCCCCAGCTCGCGCACAAGCAGCTCGTGGACCTTCGGCGAGCAGAAGCCGCCCTGACAGCGGCCGAGACCGGCTCCGGTGCGGCGCTTGACCGCGCCGATGCTGCGCGGCGGGATTGGGCTGCGCAGCGCCGCGACGATCTCGCCCTCCGTCACGGTTTCGCAGCGGCAGACGATGCGGCCGTAAGTCGGTTCGAGCGCGATGACGGCGTTTTTCTCCTCCATGGAGAGCTCTTTAAAGCGCACGCGGCGGCGCGTATCCAGAAACTCCTCCTTTTCGCGCAGCGCCAGCCCGTCGGCACGGAGCATCTCCGCAACGTCCTCCGCGATGGCGGGGGCGGCGGTGAGTCCGGGGCTCTTGATCCCGGCGAGGTCGATGAAGCCGGGATAGGCCGCGCTCTCGCCGATGATGAAGTCGTCGCGGTCGGAGTTGGCGCGCACGCCGGCGAAGTTGCGGATATTCTGCCGCAGGTCCACGCCGGGAACGCTGCGCCGCGCGGCGGCAGCGATGGCGGCGAGCCCGGCGGAGTCCGTGCTGCGGTCGTCCGCCGCGCCGACGGTGGCGTCAGGTCCTACGATAAGGTTGCCGTGGACCGTCGGGGAAACGAGCACGCCCTTGCCCTTTTCGTTCGGGCACTGGAACACCGTGCAGTCGACGCGGCTGCCCTCGCTCTTGTCGAGCAGGTAATACTGCCCGCGCGTGGGGATGATCCTGTAGTCCGGCTCCTCCAGCAGACCGCGCACCGCGGCGGCGTCCACGCCCGCGGCGGAGACGACGAAGCGCGACTCATATTCCGCGCCGTCCTCCGTTTTTACGAGGAACGTGCCGAACTCGGTCCGCTCGATCGCCGTGACGCGCGCGCGGAGGTGCAGCTCCACCCCGTTGCGCACGGCGGTCTCCGCCATCGCGAGCGTGTATTCCCACGGGCAGATGATGCCCGCGGAGGGCGCCCAGAGCGCGGCGACGACCGTCTCGGCGAGCTCCGGCTCGCGTGCGCGCGCCTCCTCGCCGCTTAAGATCTCCAGCCCCGGCACGCCGTTCGCGCAGCCGCGGTCATAGAGCTTTTGCAGATGCGCCCGGTCGCCCTCGTCGAAGGCGAGGACCATGCTGCCGCAGGGCAGATAGGGCACGTCGAGCCGGGCGCAGATCTCCGGGGCGAGCGCCGCGCCGCGGACGTTGAGCCGCGCCATATCGGTGCCCGGCGCGGGGTCGTAGCCCGCGTGGATAATGGCGCTGTTGGCGCGGCTCGTGCCGACGGCAACGTCGCTCCCCGCCTCCAGCACGGCAACGCGCAGATCGTAGCGCGCAAGAGTGTAAGCACAGGCTGCGCCGGTCACGCCGCAGCCGATGATCAATACGTCAAACATATCGAAAAGCCGTTCCTTCCTTTTTTCTTGACAAGACTATTTTACTTTGGGATAATGGTGTTGTCAATCAACAAAAATGCTCTTCTGGGAGGTTATCCGCACATGAAGCAGTACGTCATCGCGCTCGATCAGGGGACGACGAGCTCCCGCGCCATCGTGTTCGACCGGGAGCAGAACATTCTCGGTATGGCGCAGAAGGAGTTTACCCAGTTTTACCCCAAGCCCGGCTGGGTGGAGCATAACGCGATGGAGCTTTATTCCAGCCTCGTCTCCGTCATGGCGGAGGTCGTCGCGAAATGCGACCTCACGGGCGCGGACATCGCCTGCATCGGGCTCACGAACCAGCGCGAGACGACCATCGTCTGGGACCGCGACACGGGAACGCCGGTCTATAACGCCATCGTGTGGCAATGCCGCCGCACGGCGGAGCTCTGCGAGGAGATCAAGCGCGACCGCGCTCTCACGGACTACATCCGCGAGAGCACCGGTCTGCTCGTGGACGCTTACTTTTCCGCGACGAAGATCAAGTGGATCCTCGATAACGTCCCGGATGCGCGCAAGAAGGCGGAGCAGGGGCGGCTGCTGTTCGGCACGGTGGACTCGTGGATCCTCTGGAAGCTCACCGGCGGGCGCGTCCACGTTACGGACCGCACGAACGCCTCGCGCACGATGCTCTTCAACATCCACGAAATGGCGTGGGATGAGCGCCTCTGCCGCGAGCTGGACATCCCGATGAGCATGCTCCCGGAGGTGCGCAGCAGCAGCGAAATTTACGGCACGACGGACATTCAGGGCGCCGCCGTGCCCATCAGCGGCATCGCCGGCGACCAGCAGTCGTCGCTCTTCGGGCAGGCTTGCCTCGACGCCGGGCAGGTCAAGAACACTTACGGCACGGGCTGCTTCCTGCTCATGAACACCGGCGGCGACTGCGTTGCGAGCCGCAACGGACTCGTCACCACCGTGGCGGCGAGCGCGGGCGGCAGCGTGCAGTATGCGCTGGAGGGCAGCGTCTTCGTCGGCGGCGCGGTCATCCAGTGGGTGCGCGACGAGCTGGGGCTCATCCGCGAGGCGGCGGACAGCGAATATTTTGCCCGCAAGGTGGCGGACACCGGCGGGGTCTACCTCGTCCCGGCGTTCACGGGGCTCGGCGCGCCGTACTGGGATATGTACGCCCGCGGCGCGATCCTCGGTCTCACACGCGGGACGAAGCGCGAGCACATCATCCGCGCGGCGCTGGAGTCCATCGCGTTCCAGTCCGCGGACCTCGTCGCCGCGATGGAGAAGGACACCGGCAGCACCATCGGCGAGCTGCGCGTGGACGGCGGCGCGTCGCGCAACGGCTTTCTGATGCAGTTCCAGTCCGACGTGCTCGATAAGCGCGTCTGCCGCAGCGCCGTCGGGGAGACGACCGCCCTCGGCGCGGCGTGCCTCGCCGGGCTCGCCGTCGGCGTCTGGCGCGACACGGAGGAGCTGAAGGACGTCTGGCGCGCCGACCGCGTCTTCGCCCCCGAACTGGACGACCGCTCCCGCGAAGCCGCCCTCGCCGGCTGGCACCGCGCCGTCGGGCGGAGTCTGGAGTGGGAAAAATAAAAAATCCTCGCCGAAAAAAGCGGCGGGGTTGACAAGACGCGGAAACCTGCGTATAATACAGCATGAAAAGGGCGCTGCGACAAGCGGTTGGTCCGGTCTAAGTTAGGTTTGCAAGCCTGAGCCTACGAAACCGTCACTTGGCAGAGTGGCGGTTTCTGCGTTTTAAATGGTGTTTCGCGCCTGCGGGCGCGAAACACCATTTTTACTTTTCCCCCGCCATTTCCCACGCTTTTTCCACGAGAAACGCCGCGAGGGGCTCCGGGTCGTCCAGCGGGAAGACCGGGGCGCCGCCGGCGTCCAGCGGCTCGTCGCTGACGGCGGCGAAGCACGCTGCGGGGTCCAGCTTCGGGGGCTTTCCCGCCGCGGCGCGGTGGAGCACGATGGGGTTGCGGGCGTCGCCGTGCCAGCCCTCGACGAGAACTATGTCCACATCGCGGAGCCGGGCGAGCAGCTCGTCGAGCGTGCGGGGGCGGTAATCAAAAACGGCGGCCTTCTCCGCGTCGCAGACGGCGACCGCCTGCGCGCCCGCCTGCGCATAGCGCCAGCTGTCCTTGCCCTCGCGGTCGAGCGTGAGGCGGTGACCGTCGTGCTTCACCGCGCCGACGCGCACGCCGCGCGCGCTGAGCGCCGCGATGAGCTTTTCCAGATAAGTGGTCTTTCCCGTACCGGACCACGCAACGAAGCTGAAAACCGGCGTCATAAAAGCGCCTCCCGAATCATTTTGAAGCTGCGAAAGGCGACTCGCCCTTCGCAGCTTTACTATATCATAAGAAAAAAGTCTTTTCAAGAAATGAATTCCGTCGTATAATTATATATTATCATTTTTCACCCCAAGGAGCAAAGCACTATGATGAAATACTTACTCTTCATCGGCGACGGCATGGCGGACAACCCTGTGCCGGAACTGGGCGGAAAAACACCGCTGGAATACGCATCCATCCCGACGATCGACGCGATGAGCGCGCGCGGCGTGCTCGGCAGCGTCAGCAACTGCCCGGCGGGGCTCCCCGCCGGGAGCGACACGGCGATCACCTCCATCTTCGGCTGCGACCCGCGAAAATATTACACGGGCCGCGCGCCGCTGGAGGCAGCCGCCTCCGGCATGCGTCTCGCGCCGGGCGACATCGCTTACCGCTGCAACATGGTCGCCTATGAGGACGCGCCGGAGAAGCCCTTTGCCGAGCGCCGCATCCTGTCCCACTCCGCCGGCAGCATCGGTGCGGAGGAGTCCGACGCGCTCATTGCGGGGCTTTTCGCCGAGCCGGAGTTCGCCGCCGCCGCGGAAAAAGCCGGCATGACGGTCGAGCCGGGCCACTCCTTCCGCCATATCGCCGTGCAGCACGGCGCGGACGCCGCGGGGATGCGCCTCATCCCGCCCCACGACCACCTCGGCGAGCCGATCGGTCCCATCCTGCCGAGCGGCAGCGCTAATGCGGAGACGCTGGGAGCGCTGATGGCGCTCGCCTTCGAAAAGCTGGACCGCCACCCGATCAACGCCGCCCGCCGCGCGGCGGGCAAGCTGCCCGCGAACGGCATCTGGTTCTGGGCGGAGGGCACCGCCGTAGAGCTGCCGAGCTTTGAAAAGGCCTTTGGTCACAGCGGCGGCGTCGTCTCCGCCGTTCCGCTCTGCCACGGCATCGCCGCGCTCACCGGACTGGAGCCCATCTTCGTCGAGGGCGCGACCGGCGAGCTGGACACGAATCTCGAAAACAAGGTCGCCGCCGTGCTGCGCGTGCTGGAAACGCACGACTTCGCCGCGCTCCACGTCGAAGCGCCGGACGAGTGTACGCATAACGGCGATCTGAAGGGCAAGCTGCGATCCATCGAGTGGCTGGACAGCCGCTGCATGAAGCCGCTGACGGAGGCGTTTGCCGAGCGCGGCTGGGACTACCGCATTTTGTTCCTCAGCGACCATAAGACGCTGACGAGCACCCGCGGTCATGACGGCGACCCCGTGCCCTTCCTGCTCTATGACAGCACCGTCGACACCGGGCTCGGTCTGCCCTTCAGCGAGGCGAACGGGCTGAAGGGGACCTATTACCCGGACGGCGCGGCGAGCTGCATGAAGCTGCTGTTCGGCTTATGAAGGAGACCCACGAGCGCGCCTATGCGAAGCTGAACCTCAGCCTCGACGTGCTGGGCGCGATGCCGGACGGCTATCACGAGATGCGGATGGTCATGCAGACCGTCTCGCTTTATGACGACGTTCACATCGCCCTGACGGACTCCGGCGTGCGCAGCGTGCGCAGCAATTACGGCTTTCTCCCGCGCGACGGGCGCAACATTGCGCTCCGCGCGGCGGACGCCTTCTGCGCCGCGGCGGGGCTGCCGGGGCTCGGCATGGAGATCACGCTGCGCAAACGCATCCCCGTCGGCGCGGGGCTCGCCGGAGGCAGCACGAACGCCGCGGCGGTCCTGCGCGCGCTGGACCGTCTGCTGGATGCGCGCTTTTCCCGCGCGGAGCTCGAAGCGCTCGGCGCCTCGCTCGGCAGCGACGTGCCCTTCTGCATCGCGGGCGGGACCCAGCTCGCCGCCGGACGCGGCGACAAGCTCACGGACCTCGCCGCCTTTCCGCGCTGCGGCGTCGTCATCTGCATGCCGCGCTTTTCCATCAAAACGCCGGAGCTCTTCGCCCGCATCGACGGCAGACGCAGCCGCGTCCACCCGGACACGGACGGGCTCATTGCCGCTGCTGCGGCGGGCGACCTGCACGGCGCGGCGCGGCGGATGTATAACGTCTTCGAGGATGTTCTGCCGCCCCAGCGCAGCCGCGAAATTCTGAGCATCAAGCAGCGGCTGCTGGACGCCGGGGCGCTCGGTGCGGTGATGACCGGCACGGGCAGCGCCGTGTTCGGCATCTTCCCGACCGCGGCGGCGGCAAAGCCCGCGGCGGCGGCGCTGCGCGAGAGCTACCGCGCCGTGTTCACGGCGGGACCCACAGAGAAGCTTATGGGGTACTGAAACCATGTTTTTGACCTTTGACCACATTTCCAACGCGCGCGACCTCGGCGGGCTTCCCGCCGCGGGCGGGCGGCACGTAAAGCCCGGACTCCTGCTCCGCACGGCAAAGCTCAGCGGCGCAAGCGAGGCGGACTTATCGCGCCTTTCCTTCGTGCGCCACATCGTCGATTTCCGCGACGAATATGAGCGCGCCGCGCACCCGGACAAGCCCCTCCCCGGCGCGGAATACCACGCGCTCTCCGCGCTGCCGGGGCTGCCGCCGGAGGAGCTGCCCGACCCGGCGCGCGACCCGGACCCGGATTTCCGCAGCATGTTCCGCGAAATCTACCGCCTGCTCGCCGAGGGCGAGGATGCCGAGCGCGCTTACCGCGCGTTTTTCGAGGTCCTGCTCCGGCGGGACGGCGCGGTGCTCTTCCACTGCACGCAGGGCAAGGACCGCACCGGTGTCGCCGCGCTGCTCGCCCTCGCCGCCCTCGGTGCGGACGAGCAGACCGCGCTGGACGACTATTATCTCACGAGCGAGGGGCTGCGCGATGATCTGAACCGCGCCGTCGCCGCGACGCCGCCGGAGCAGCGCTGGCGCATGGACACCGCAGAGCGGCTCTTTTTCGTCTTCCCGGACCATCTGGAGGCGTGGCAGGAGCCGATCGCCAGAGCCTACGGCAGCACCCTCGGCTACATCCGGACCCGCCTCGGCGTAACGGACGCCCAGCTCGCCGCCCTGCGGGAGTTTTATCTGGAGTGAAGGTTCTCGATTGAGACCCGGCTTTGAAGCGCCGAAGGCGCACAAATTTAAGCCTCCCGAAGTGTAAGGGGAGGTGGCTGCCGCGAAGCGGCAGACGGAGGGACTGCTGCGGAACGCTGAGATTTTTGCTCACCTTACCGGCTCCACCACGGCTAACCGATCTCGGCGGAAATCCCAGCCTGCATGACAGTCCCTCAGTCGCGCTCCGCGCGCCAGCTCCCCTTACACTTCGGGAGCCGTTAAATTGTGCCGCTGCGCGGCGTTTTTCACTGTCCCCCCCCCAAAAAAGCAAAAACAGGAAGGTCAGATGACCTTCCTGTTTTTTTAGCTATTTTCTTTTACTTCTCCAGCGTGATGACGCCGAGATCGGTCGCCTTGTCGAGCTTGACCTCGACGGTCTTGGGCTGGTAGCCCTCGACCTCGGCGGTGATCTCATACTTCGCGCCCGCCTTCAGATACTTGAACTGGAAGTCGCCGAAGAAATCGGTCTCAGTGGTCTCGGTGCAGCCGCAGTCGATGCAGTGCAGCGTGACCTTCGCGCCCTTTACGCAATCCTTGCTGTCGCAGACCATGACCTCGCCGGTGATGAAGGGCTTCGGGAGCTTGTAGTAGCGCACAACATAGTCCGCGCCCTCTTCCGGCATATAGTCCTCGATCTCGCCGGGATGCTCGGCGATGAACTTGCTGACGTCGCTCTCCGGGTCGTTCAGATCACCCCAGTGCATCGCCTGCGTCGGGCAGCTCTCCACGCAGCGGGGGAGCTTCTCGCCCTCATCGAGGCGGTGGGCATCGAGGGTGTAGATCTGGGGGAGCTGGAGCTCCTCGTTCCAGAAAATCGTGCCGTCCTTGCAGTTATCCGCGATCGCCTTGCAGCCCTTCGCCTTGACCGGGTCGATGATGGTCAGACCGTCCTCGCGGACGTACACCGCGCCTTCGGGAACGCCCTCCGGCAGAACGAGGTTGCGGTTGTGCTTATACATCACGGGGATGTAGTCCATCTTCACCTTGAAGCCCTGTCCCTGTTCGACCTCCTTCAGGTCGAGCCAGTTCTGACCGTTCATGGGCTGGGGAGCGGAATAACCGGGATAGTTGTTGCCGACATATTCGTCCTTGACGGCGAGCAGGCAGGAGCCGCAGCCGTCGCAGCGGGTGACGTCGATGACGAGACCCCACTTCTTTGCTTTATTCTCAGCCATAATTACTTGCCCTCCCAAACACGAATTTCACACAGGCAGGAGTTCGGGGTCATGCCCGGAACGTTCTTGCCCATCATGGTGGATGCGGTCAGGATGTTGACGCAGCCGGCGCGGTCGGTGCTGCCGGCGACACCCGGCTCGAGCGGGGCGTACCATGCGGAGCAGCCGTAAGAGTGCATCACGCCGACGGGAACGCGCTCGGTGACGGAGGCGATGCAGAGGACACTGCCGCGGTCGTTATAGAGCTCGACGATGTCGCCGTCATGAATGCCGCGCGCCTCGGCGTCCACCGGGTTGATGCGGCAGGGCCAGTACGGGAAGCCGTCCTTCATGACGCGGTGCATCGGGATATCGTTCAGCCAGCTCTCGTGCTTGTCGTAGTGGGTGTGGAACGAGAAGCGCGGGTGCGGGGAGATGATCTGGAGGGGATACTTATACCACTGGGCGCTCTTGTAGCCTTCCCAGGAGGGGATGAAGTGCGGCACGACGGGACGCTCGCCGTCGTGGGGCAGATTCTCCTCCAGAGACTGGGACGCGAACTCGATAAGTCCGGAGTAGGTGCCGAGCTCGGCGGGCTTGCCCGCCTTGACCTTGACGTTGCCGGGGTCCGGGGTGTCCGCATTACGACCCTCGGCGAACCAGCGCATCGCGACGTTGCTGTTGCGCTCCGGCTTGTCCGGGCAGGGAACGATGTAGTAGCCCTTGCGGTTGAACTCCTCCCAGGTGATGTCGCCGTCCTTGGCGATCTCGGAGGCGTCGAAATAGAGCTTCGCCCAATCGTCCTCGGTGTTGCCCTCGGTGAACTCCTCCTCGCGGCCGAGCGCGCGGGCGATCAGGGTGAGGATCTCATAGTCGCTCTTGCTCTCGCCGAGCGGCTCGATCGCCTTCTGCTCGCGGACGATGACACGCCAGTTGTTGCCGATGTGCGCCATGGTGGTGTAGCCGCCGCAGGTGGCCCACTCGCCGATGTCGTTGCGCTCGAAGTTGGTGCAGGCGGGGAGAATGATGTCCGCCATGTTGGTCTCGCTGGAGAACCAGCAGTCCTGGTTGACGACGCACTCAAGCTCCGGGGACTGGTACATCCGGACCCACTTGTTCGTGTCGCTCATGGTGCCCATGAAGGAGCCGCCGTAGCGGTACCACATGTGGACCTTGGCTTCGACGGGATACTCATTCTGGGTGAACTGCTGATCGAGGCTCTGGCCGCAGAAGCCTTCGCCGCGGAAATGGTCGTGACCGGTGAGGATGGCGTCCGGCAGGGTCAGGCGGAACAGACGCTGCTTGGTCGGGTTCTGGAAGCAGAGCTTGTTCTTCGCGACGCTGGAGCGGCCCATCTGTCCTTCGGGCTCGGCGTAACCGGGGAACCACTTATAGCTCGCCGGAGCGCCCATGGTGGTGCCCCAGATGCTGATGCCGGGCTTGCCGAGACCCTGCATCGCCTGAAGCAGGACCATCATGCGCGCCCACTCGGTGGCGTAAGCGGCGCGGCAGGCGCTGCCCTGACCGCCGCGGCAGCCGCTGGAGAGGCAGGTGCGCTTGCTTGCCCACTCGCGCGCCAGCGCGCGGATCTTGCGGGCGGGGATGCCGGACTGCGCCTCAGCCCACTCCGGGGTCTTCGGATACATATCGTCCGTCTCGCCCATGATATAGGCGCGGAACTTCTCGAAGCCGACGGTGCGGTCGGCGACATACTGCTTGTCGTAGGTGCCTTCCTCGATCCACGTGTAGGCGATCGCCATGGCGAGCGCGGTGTCGCTGCCGGGGCGGGGACCGAACCACGTGCCGTCCATCACGGCGGCGGTGTAGTTATAGAGAGGATCGATGAAGACGGTCTTGATGCCCATCTCCTTGAGCCAGACGCGCCAGATATGGCTCTCCTGACCGGAGTAGGTGCCGCGGGTGGAGTCCGGGTCGTTGGACCAGAACACGATCATCTCGGTGTTCTGGAGGCAGTCCTCGAGCAGGTTGAACTGCTCCGGCATGCCAAGACGCCACTGGAAGCCGTAAGTATGGGTCGCGCCCCAGTGCCAGCCCTCCCAGGAGTCCGGGTTGTCGTAGACCGGGGTGAAGTGGAGCATATGCATAAAGCGGTGGAAGGGTCCCATCTTGTAGCCGACGACGCCCCAGTTGTGGTGGGAGCTCGTCATGCCGGAGAGGGAGGCCTCGCCATAGGTGCTCTGCACGCGCTGGATCTCGCTTGCGATGATGCTGATCGCCTCGTCCCAGCTGATGCGCTCAAAGCCGCTCTTGCCGCGGTTTTCCGGATGGCGCTCGCCGTTGGGATCCCAGTCGACGCGCTTCATCGGGTAGAGGACGCGGTCCTCGGAGTAGACGCGGTTTTTCTCGCCATGGACCGGGGGGCTCAGGCGAAAGGCCTTCGGCGGAGTGTAGGTCTTTCCGTCGCTGGCCTCGATGGACCACGGCTTCGGGAAATCCTCCTCCGGGATCTGCAGGGGACGGACGCGGGTGATCCGTCCATCTTCCACATAGACAGATACCGGGCCGCCGCCCGTCATATTCGTGAACATTTTTTCCACGATGCTTGTTCCTCCTTCTTCTGTGTGTATGCTTCCATTGTTCCGTGCGGAAACCCGCCGCGCAATTATGCTACAATTTATTTTGCTGCAATCCTGTTCATTGTACGGCGATTTTCCGCAAAAAGTCAAGTATGAATTCTGTTATTGTTAGTGAACCTTTTGGTTATAGTACGTGATTTTTGCTCTTGTCTGGTACAGGGAACGCCGCGGTGCGGCGTTCCCTGTACGGTTTTGGACATTGGGTTTTCTCAGGACCATTCCTTCTCGATCTCCTCGGCGGTCTCGGTGTCCCAGATCGCCATGATCGCCTTGATTGCGTCACGGAGCAGGACGACGGAGAGCAGCGCCAGAGAGATGAACTCGAAGAGGTAGAAGGGCCAGTAGGGGATCAGCAGGTTTGCGGTGCACTCGCCGCTGGCCCTGACGACGTTGATCTGGAAAAACGCTGCGTAAGCGCCGAAGGCCATGGTCGCGACGGAGAGCAGAGAGGTGAAGGCGAAGAGAATAAACTTCGGCTTCTGGTGCATCTTGCTGACAAACATGGTCACGTGGATGTGACCGTGGACGCACTGGGTGTAGGCCCAGGTGGAGAAAACGAAGGCACAGAGCGCCATCTGAACGACCTCGTAGCAGCCCTTGATGGACCACGCGTCGCCGAACAGCGGGGTGACCTTGCGCAGGATAACATCGGCGGTCAGAAGGACCACCATCAATACTGTGACTATCATGCTGATGTAACTGAACCACCAGCAGAGCTTGTCAGTTACAACAGTGACATTTTTCATCGCCTTTTTCACAGCATGACCTCCTTGTCTTTAACATGATCAGATATGGGAAATTTGCTTTTTCTCCGCGCCCTCCGTTTCCCGCGGGGGGACGCGGCCGCTTGGTCTTACCACTTGGGCTGGTAGCCCTCGACCTTGGAGGTGTCCCAATCCTTGTAGTTGAATTCGCTGTCCCAGACGTTGGCATACTCGGGAGCCAGACGATCCACGATCGCCTCGCACTGCTCGACCAGAGCTGCGCCGTCCAGGTTCTTGCCGTTCAGATAGTCGATATAGCCCTGACGCACGGTGGAGAGGACTTCATCGGAGAAGAGGTAGCTGTTGAGCTCCTCACTCGGCTCATAGACCTCGACGTTGTTTTCGCGCATCTCGTCCGCGACCCAGTAGCGGCAGGAATCCCAGTAGTAGCCGGCCATGTCGGCAGCGTAGCCGCTGTCGAAGTACTTCACGAACAGAGCCTGCAGATCCTCGGGCAGAGAATCATACTTGGCCTGGTTCATCAGGACGAAGGACGCAGTCATGTTGGTGCCGACGTCGAGGCAGTACTTGATGGGCTCGTAGAGACGGAAGCAGTCGATGTTGTGCCAGTCGTTGAGCATACCGTCAAGGGCGTTCTTGGAGAGGTTGTCGTAAACCTCGGAGGTCGGCAGCGCGACGGCGGTGGCGCCGAGGGCGTTGACGTACATGGTGGGGATGGAGCCGGCGGCACGGAGACGGAGACCCTTCAGATCATCGGGAGTCTCGATCTTCTTGGTCGCGGTGGAGATCGGGGACAGAGAGGTGCCGTGCAGGGCGAGAACGTGCCAGTTCTTGAACTCGTTCGCGACCTCGGGGATCTCCTTGTACATGGTGTTCAGAACGGCGGAGGCCAGCTGGCCGTTGTCGATGCCGTTGCCGACGAGGTTAATGAACTCGGTCACGGGGAAGATGCCGCCGTAGGTGCCGGTGGTCGCCCAGCAGATGTCGGCAGCGCCGTCCTTAACGGCGTCAATGGTCTCGGAGGCGCCGAAGAGGGAGCCGCCGGCCTGATAGTTGAACTGCAGACGACCGCCGGATTCCTCGGCAAGGGCGTTCAGCAGGCCCTCGAGCCACTGCTCGCCGAGGGAGGAGGCGGAGTCATGGTTGACGACGGTGAGGGTGTAGACCTTTTCATCGGTCTTGGCCGTATTGCCGCCGGTGGTGGAGCCGCTGGTGGTGGAGCCGCCGGTGGTGGAGCCGCTGGTGGTGGAGCCGCCGCAGCCGGCAAGCAGCGCAAGG
This sequence comes from Pseudobutyrivibrio sp., assembly GCA_963605115.1. Lineage (GTDB taxonomy): Bacteria > Bacillota > Clostridia > Oscillospirales > Oscillospiraceae > SVKR01. Next base: position 14,276 of record CAVCTM010000024.1, read on the forward strand.
CACATGGCAAGCGCAAGGATGAGAGCCAGAGTCTTTTTCATTTTAAAATCTCCTTTTCATTCTTTCTTCTTGATGTTTGTCCTCTTAGAATTTGACCATGTCTGCAAGGAAGAGTGCTGTCTGCGGGAAGATGATGGTGATGATGATGGAAACGATCATCGCGACGACCATCGGAACAAGGCCGGCGAAGATCTTTTGGAGCGGAACGTCCTTGGCGACGCCGCTGATGATGTAAGCGCTCATGCCGACCGGCGGGGTGATGAGACCGAGCTGCATAACCATGACCATGATAACGCCATACCAGATGCCGTCGAAGCCGAGACCGGTGACGAGGATGGGATAGAAGATGGGAACGGTCAGCATGACCATCGCGAGGGAATCCATCAGGCAGCCCATGATCGCGTAGATGACGAGGATGACGGCGAGAATGACGTAGCGGCTGACGTGGAGCGTATCAACAAACGCCGCCAGCGTGGTCGGGAGGCGCGTGACGGTCAGGAAGCTGCCGAACACGTAAGCGCCGATGAGGATGAGGAAGATCATGCCGGAGGTCTTGACCGTGTCGACAAGGCAGTCCTTCAGGATCTTGAACGTGAAGCGGCCGCGGATGACGAGATAGAGCCATGCCATAACACAGCCGATGGCAGAGGCCTCCACCGCGGTGAAGAAGCCGGTCAGAATGCCGCCGATAACGACGACGAACAGAACGACCATCGGAAGACCGCCCTTGAGGGAGATGATCTTCTCCTTCATGGTGAACTTCATATTGCCGGGCGCCTTTTCCGGATGGCGCGCGACGATGATCGCGATGGCGATGCAGAAGCAGATCGCCATGATGATGCCGGGGATGATGCCGGCAGCGAAGAGCTTGCCGACAGATTCGCCGGCGACGATGCCGTAAAGGATGAAGCCGGTGGAGGGCGGGATCAGGATGCCGAGCGTGCCGCCGGCGGCGATAGAGGCGCAGGCCAGACCATCGTCATAGCCGTGCTTGCGCATCTCGGGCAGCGCGACAACGCCCATGGTCGCGGCGGTCGCCGCGGAGGAGCCGCAGATGGCGCCGAAGCAGGCGCAGGCGGCGACGGAAGCCATCGCCAGACCGCCGCGGAGGGAGCCGAGCAGCTTGTGTGCCATGTCATAAAGTCCGCTGGACATGCCGGAATAATAGGACAGCTGTCCCATCAGTACGAATAGCGGAATGACGACGAAGGAATAGTTCGTCGCCTGGGTAAACGGAATTCTGCGGAATACGATAAACGCGGCGTTCAGCGCTGCGGAAAACTCCAGCCCCTGCGCCATGTAAGCGGCAAGGCAGCCGAAGAAGCCGACAGCGAACATGCTGGTACCGATGTTCATACCCATAAACAGCAGGATCAGCAGGACGCCGACACCGATGAGTGCGATTGTCATAGGACTGATAGCCATCGAATGTCCCCCTTCTTCTTAAACAGATTTCTTTTTTGGGTCTTTGCTTTTGCCGGGATCAGGGTCTTTGCGCTTTGCAAGGGTCGGGTTCTCTCTTTTTTCTTTTTCCTCCTTTCCGGCGTGGGACCTGCGGGTCGAAACACAAAGGACATTTTGCACAAAACGTGTAATCCTCCCCTCACCCCTTTCTTGTGTATTTTACTATTCCTCCACACATTTTGTCCAATATAAGTTGCTTCATTAAAAGATAACTGTTTACTCATAGCTTTTTTTGTGTTATGATGATTCCGAAATGAGTAACGGAGGGCAGGAACGATGACGAACGCACAGATCCAGAGCTTTATGGCAGTTGTCCAGTACAAGAGCTTTTCCCGCGCAGCGGAGCATTTGTTCATATCCCAGTCCGCAGTGAGCAAAAATGTAGCCCAGCTCGAGCGCGACCTCGGCTATGTGCTCATCGACCGGACTTACGGCTCCGTGCGCACCACGGAGGTCGGCAGGCGCTTTTATGAGTTTTTCTGCGACAGCGAGCGCCGCTTCGCCGCGCTGCGCGAGGAGGTCCGGATGCTCACGAGCGGGCACGCCGGCGACCTGCGCCTCGGCTGTCTGGACGGCTGGGACCTCTCGGAGTTTTATCCGGAGCTCCAGCGCATGTTCCGCGAGCGCTTCCCCGGCATCCGCCTGCGGCTCGACGGCTATAACCACATGCGCATTTTAGACGCCCTCGCCTCGAACGAGATCGACATCGCCATCACCCTCGGCATCACCCTCCCGCGGCAGGACAAGCTCGTCCGGCGCGAGATCGCAAAAGCGCCCGCCGTGCTGCTCTTCTCCGCCATGCACCCCCTCGCGGGCAGGGAGGACCTCCGGCTGGAGGATTTCCGCGACGAGCCGTTTTTCGTCATCGCGCCCTCGGCGCAGAGCATCAACCCGATGGAAACGCTGACGCTGCGCCTCTGCCGCGCCGCGGGCTTCGAGCCGCGCATCGAGCGCATCTCCAGCTCCGTGTCCATCCTCATGTGTCTTCAGGGCGGCACCGGCGTCCAGCTCACCTGCCAGTGGACCAGCGCCGGACGTCTCCCCCTCTACCGCATGCTCCCCCTCGACCACCAGCTCTCCATCTGCGCCGCCTGGCTCGACGACGACGCCCAGCCCGCCAAGCACATCTTCGTAAACGAGCTGCTGCACCTGCCGATGAATGAAAAGTGATACTATTTATTTAAAAGTTGTCCTTTTGAGGGACAGAGAAATATCAATGGTCGTAGAAAGAGCAAAAGAAAAGAGCTGACACGCTTCCGAGCCTCATTTCTGAGACTATGGCGGACGCGACCAGCTCCCATAACAATTTACCACAGTTTTGAAGAATATACAAGAATAGAAAAGCCCGACACAGGACCGCAAATAAAAACACCGCCGCGAAGCGGCACAATTTAAAGGCTCCCGAAGTGCAAGGGGAGCTGTCAGCCGAAGGCTGACTGAGGGGTTGTTACCAAGCTTGCGCAAACGCCGAGCTTGGATATTCCGGAAGCTTACAACCCTCCAGTCACGGCTGCGCCGTGACAGCCTCCCTTGCACAGGGAGGCCTTTAAAATCGGAGCTCCTCCGTTTCTATTATAAAAAATTAAGGGGACCGCCCGGCTGCGCCGGGCGGTCCTTTGTTTGACCTTTATTTATTCCCTGTTCGGGTCCTCTGTCATATTCGCGATGATGAGATACTGCGCGAGCAGGAGCAGCGCGGCGGAGACGAGGTGGAGCGTCGTGAGGCTGCCGCGGCGGGGGTCGAAGACGGTGGTGAGGTTCAGCACCGCGGCGAAGGGGAGGACGAACACCGTCGTCATCGGGCGGGCTCTTCCGTAAAAGAGCGCGGCGAGGTAATAAACGCCGAGCACCGCGGCGGCGACGGCGAGCAGCCCCGGCGCGTAAGCCCAGAACTGCGGCTCGTCGGAGCCGAGCTTATAGCTGAACACCAGCCAGTAGCAGAAAAAGATCGTCAGAAAAGCCGAGGCGCTCTTCCCCGCGGCGTTCGGCGCGTCCGAGGCGCGCTTCGGGATGAGACCGGGGATGCAGAGTCCCGCTAAAATGCCCGCCGCGCCGAAGATGCGCTGGAGCGTCGGGAATTTAGCAAGGTCGGCGGAAAACAGCAGCACGAGCGACGCGATGACGAACGCCGCCGCCATCGCCCAGCTCAGGATCGTGGGCACGACCGTCCGGCAGCGGAGCGCCGCCCCGGCGTCCGCGGGGAAAACATAGCGCCGCAGCCAGAGCCGCACGATGAGCACCAGCACGGCAGCCGATACGAGGATATAGACCGCCAGCACGATCGAGATGCCTGCGCCGCGCGCGGCGAGTCCCTCCTCGTCGTAGAGATTCATATTTTGCAGCCAGCGCAGAAATGCGCCGAAAATGCCCAGCACAAGGGTCGTGAGCGTGATCGTCAGAGCGTCTTTTCGCATAATTGCATCCTTGTCCAAGTATAGATTTGATAGCGCTATTCTATACCGATTTGACGCTTCCGTCAAGTCTCTTGGGAGGGAGAAGCATGCAAAGGAAAAACGCTGTGGGGCTCTCGCTGCTCGCGGTCGCGTTCGCGTTCGTGCTGCCGCTCGTGCTCTCCGGCGCGCCGGCGGAGAGCCGGGAGGTGCCGGAGCTGACGCCGCCCGCCGTCACCGCCGCCGCGCCGACGCCGGAGCCGACCACGACGCCCGCGCCGGAGCCGGTGCTCGACGCGGCGACGCCGCTGCGCCTGCACACGGAGTCGGGCGACACCGAGACCACAATGGCGGACTATCTGCCCCGCGCGCTCGCCGGGGAGATGCCCGCCGCCTTCGAGCCGGAGGCGCTGCGCGCGCAGGCGGTCGCGCTGCGGACCTACGCACTTTATTACCACGCCGCGCCGAAGGCGCAGCACCCGGACGCGGATGTCTGCACCTCCGCCGCCTGCTGCACCGCCTGCGCCGGCGAGACCGAGCTCCGCGAGCGCTGGGGCGCGGACTATGACCTCTACTGGCAGCGCGTCTGCGCCGCCGTCGCCGCGACGGACGGGCAGTATCTCGTCTGGGAGGACGCCCCCGCCCTCGCGGTGTTTCACGCCGCAAGCTATCGCCGCACGGAGGCAGCGGCGGACCTCGGCATGGCGCAGCCCTATCTCGTGAGCGTCGACTCGCCGGAGACGGCGGAGGAGGTCCGGAACCTGAACACCACGGTGGAGGTCTCCGCCGACGACTTCCGCGCCGCGGTGCTCGCCGCCGTGCCGGACGCGGACCTCGGCGGGGACGCCGGGAGCTGGGTCGGCGCGGTGACGCTCAATGCCGCCGGGCGCGTGGCGCAGGTGGTCATCGGCGGCAAGGCGGTCAGCGGGCTCGCCCTGCGCCAGATGTTCTCCCTGCGCAGCACGGATTTCACCCTGGCATGGAGCGACGGCGCCTTCCACTTCCGCGTCAGCGGCTACGGTCACGGTCTCGGTCTCAGTCAGCAGGGCGCGAACCTCCTCGCCCGCGAGGGCTATGATTACGCGGAGATCCTCGCGCATTACTATCCGGGGACGGAGCTCGTCATGGCGGTGCTGGAATGGTGACACCTCAAATGAGACCCGCTTCGCTGGGCTCTCATTTGAAAAAGATTCACTCCGCTCAGCGCACTCGCCTGCGGCTCGCACGTTCCCTCCGCGCAGAGTATTTTTCGGCACGCACGTGTCGCGCCGAAAAATAATTGAACTTTATTTGCGGCGTGCGCGCCGCAAACTCTGCGAGGCTTTTTCCTCCGGAGACTTAGGGACTTGACGCAGGCGGGAAAACGGTGTAAAATAAATTACCTTTTAAAGATCACCACGCCCCGTTTTTTTACATCAGACAGAAAGGTGGACGATATATGGGTTTCATTCCAGAGATCACCTGCCGCCATTGCGGACAGAAGTATTCCGCCCTGCACCTGCGCTGCCCCCACTGCGGCACGCGCCATGTCAAGCAGAGCACCCGCTCCGCCGCGACCACGGCGAGCGCCGTCTCCGGCTCCGAGGCGAGCAAGCGCCTCAACTCCAACACCCAGTGGCAGTTCATTTTCGGCTGCATCCTCATCGTCGCGGTCATCGTGGCGGTCATCGTGCTCATCACGGCGAGCCTGAAGCCCAACGAACCGGTCACGCCGGTGGAGACCGCGCCGCTCCCGACCGTCGTCGTCACCACGCCGCCTCCCCCGACGCCGAGCCCGACGCCGACGCCCATCCCCGTGACGAGCGTCAGCATCACCTTCCTCGGCGACGCCATTCAGGAGTTCACCCAGCGCACCACGTGGGCGCCCATCGACCTCGACGCGGAGGTCTATCCCCTCGAAGCGCTGACCGAGAACACCGTCACATGGCGCAGCACCGATGAGGCGGTCTGCACCGTTGACGCCGACGGCGTCGTCACCGGCGTCGGCAGCGGCAGCTGCGAGATCATCGCCGAATGCGGCGGCGTCGCAGCGTCCGTCAAGGTCCTCGTGCCGTAAAAAAACCGAACACCGCGCGGGAGGCTGCCGGACGCGGCCTCCCGCAGATATTTTTTATGATCCATAAGGAGCGATCGCCATGACGAACCAGGAGAAAGACGTGATCCGGAACCTCTATCGCGGCATTCTGAATAACTACCCCGACTTTGCCGGGACCGCGCCGGCGCAGCTGGAATATGACCTCGCCGCGCCGGAGTGGGAGGCGCTGCGCCGGGACTATGACTTAGAGCGCATCGCGAAAACGGGCACCTCCTTCGCGCGCGCAAAGCGCCTGCTGCACTATTTTGCCCCGCGGCTGAAGCACGAGTCGTTTTACGATAACCATGTGCCCTGCAACGCCCCGGCGCTGCTGGCTTACAGCTTCGACAACGCCGAGCACGGGATCAACTGTCTGAATAAATCCAAGATCCTCGCCGAGTGCTGTCTCGCGCTGGGCATTTACGCGCGGCGCGTGTTCATTTCCCCCTTCTCCCCCTTCGATTTCGACTCCCACGTTGTCTGCGAGATCTATGACGAGACGCTCGGCAAGTGGGTCATGCTTGACCCCTCGACCGACGGTTATTTCGTGGACGACGCGCGCACGCCGCTCTCCATGCTGGAGATCCGCAGCCGCTTCACCGCGGGCAGCTTCCTCACCTTTGTTCACTCGACCGCGCGGAGCGGCGACCTGCATAAGACCGCGGCGCGGAACCGGGAGATCAATCTCTATTTTATGAAAAACTGCTTCCGCATCTCCTTCGAGCTATATAACGGCTTCGGGGAGATCGAAGACACCGTCCGCCTCGTCCCGGAGGGCTACTCCGTCCGCCGCAACGATGCGCTGCACCACCGCTTCTGCGTGGAAAACATGCCCCCGGAGTACCGCCATCTCCTCGCCGCGCAGGAGGATGATCTGGAGAAGTACAGCCACGCCGAGGAGCCGACGCCGTATAGCGCAGAGTCGCTCTACGCCGCGCCGGGGAAGTAAAAGTTCAAATGATCCCGCCCGGTACCGGGCGGGATTTTTTGCTTCTTGACTCATTGCCCCTTCCGCGGTAAAATAGACTGTAAAAATCTGAGCGGGAGGCGGGGACAATGGAACAGGGAACGCGGTTTTCCCATGCCTATATCCTTGCCGCCGCGCCGGACGCAGGCTATGCGCGGGCGACGGAGCTGGCGCAGGCGATGCTCTGCACCGGGTCCGGGCTGCGTCCCTGCGGAAGCTGCCGGAGCTGCCGCAAGATCGCCCACGGCGCGCACCCGGACGTCATCACCATCGAGCGCCTGACGGACGACAAGGGCAAGCTCAAGTCCGAGATCGTCGTGGACCAGATCCGCGACATGGCGGCGGACGCCGCGGTGCTGCCCAGCGAGGCGGACAAAAAGGTCTATATCATCCGCGAGGCGGGACGCATGAACGCCGAGGCGCAGAACGCCGCGCTGAAGCTGCTGGAGGAGCCGCCCGCGTTCGACGCCTTCCTGCTCGTGGCGGACAGCGCCGAGCAGCTTCTGCCGACCGTGCGCTCGCGCTGCGTGCTGGTAACGGACAGCACCGGGGAGAGCGCGCCGCCCGCCGCCGCGCGGGAGCGCGCCGAGCGCTGGATCGACTGCGCCGCCGGGCGCGCGCGGCTCTCGCTGCTGAGCTTCGCGAGCGAAAACGAGGCGCTCACGAACGCGGAGCTGCTGGACCTCTGCCGCGCGGGAAAGGCGCTGCTCGCGGACATGCTCTGCCGCCGCCTGCCGGACCGGAAGCTGCCGCGCGCGGAGCTGATGCGTCTTGCGTCGCTGCTGCGCAAAACGGAGGATTATCTGCGTCTCAACGTCAGCCCCAAGCACATTCTTGGGATGCTGGCGGCGGAGACGATCAAGTGAAATGAGGAAACAAATTTGATTACTGTTGTCAGTGTAAAATTCAGGAACCGGGGCAAGACCTATTACTTCGACCCCGGCGCGCTGGAGGTGCCGGACGGCGCACAGGTCGTCGTGGAGACCAGCAAGGGGCTGGAGCTCTGCGACTGCGTGCAGGGCAACCATATCGTGACAGACGAGCGCATCGTGCCGCCGCTGCGCCCCGTCGTGCGCATTGCGACGCCGGACGATCTGCGCATCGCGGAGCTCTGCCGCCAGCGCGAAAAGGAAGCCTTCGGCATCGCGGAGAAAAAGATCGCCGCCCACGGTCTCGAAATGAAGCTCGTGGACGTCGAGTGCAACTTTGAGGGCAACAAAATGCTCTTTTTCTTCACGAGCGACGGCCGTGTGGACTTCCGCGAGCTCGTGCGCGACCTCGCCGGCGTGTTCCGCGCCCGCATCGAGCTGCGTCAGATCGGCGTGCGCGACGAGGCGAAGATGCTCGGCGGCATCGGCATGTGCGGCAGACCCTACTGCTGCAATCAGTTCTTGGACGATTTCGAGCCCGTCAGCACCAAGATGGCGAAGGTGCAGTCCCTGTCGCTGAACCCGGCGAAGATCTCCGGCTGCTGCGGCAGACTGATGTGCTGCCTGCGCTATGAGGAGGAGGCTTACGAGGAGCTCGTGAAGACCGTGCCGAAAAACGGCGCGTTCGTCGAGACGATCGACGGCTACGGCAACGTCGTGCAGGTCAACCTGCTGCGCCAGCGCGTCAAGGTCCGGCTCGACAATACGGACGACGCGCCCAAGACCTTTGAGGCGGACGAGGTCGCCGCCGTTCCCGGCGGGCGTCCCAAGCCCGGCGAGCCGCTGCCGCATGTGCTGAAACCCGTGGAGCGCAAGAAAGCCGAGCCGGAGGAGACCGACGATTTCTGGGTCGCGCCGCCGATCTTCGCCGAGGACACGGCGAGCCCGCGTCCGGAGCGCCGGAGCGAAGCGCAGGAGGAGTCCGGCGACGGCAAAAAGCGCCGCCGGAGAAGCCGCGGCGGAAAAAAGCCCGCCGGTGCGCAGGACGGTCAGCCGAAGGAAAAGCCGCAGAACGCGGCAAAGCCCGCCGCAAGGCCGCAGGGCGAAAACCGGCAGAACGGCGAGGGCAAGCCCGCGGGCGAGAACCGGAGCGGCTCCAGCCGCCGCCGCAGCCGCGGCGGGAAAAAGCCCGGCAGCACCACCCCCGGCGGCGAGATCCGCACCCAGCCCCAGCCGCGCCCCAAGCCCGACACCGAGGAGATCGGCGGCTACGAGCCCAACAACAAGCGCAGCCGCGCCCACTCCCGCTCCCGCAGAAGAAAGCCGAAGCCCCCGACGGACACGGCAGAATAAAGGAACAAAGAAGAGACCGCCGAGGCGGTCTCTTCTTTGTTCCTGAGCGTGTCAAAGGACTTTTGCGAGCTGCGATTTTAAAGGCTCCCGAAGTGCAAGGGGAGCTGGCGCGCGAAGCGCGACTGAGGGGTTGTTACCAAGCTTGCGCAAACGCCGAGCTTGGATATTCCGGAAGCTTACAACCCTCCAGTCAGCACTGCGCGCTGACAGCCTCCCTTGCACAGGGAGGCCTTTAAAGGGTGCGCCTTCGGCGCGCTGATACGACTTTTTTGTTCCGGCAAAATGCTTCCCCGCACACAAAAAACAGAAATTTGCGCGATATGCTATAGACGCCGCCGCCGAAATATTGTAAAATGGCTATATATACCATCGGTTGACAAGAGCACACACGGTTTTGGCGATCCCGGCAGCGTTCATGC
>CAVCTM010000025.1:0-22314 GCA_963605115.1 Pseudobutyrivibrio sp.
TATCTTGGCTCCCCCGAAAGGGGAGCTGTCAGCGCTCCGCGCTGACTGAGGGGTGTCACGACGCAGCCGATGCTCCCGGTGGTGCTCCAACAGTTAAAACGCTGGTGCTTGGATTATAGGGGGGTTCCAAGGGGGGCGAAGACCCCCTTGGTCGTTGCGGAGGAGGATCGTTAAGGAGGGACCCAATCGAAAGGGTCCCTCCTTAACCGCGCCTTTGCTTACTTTCCCCGCGAGGGGCAAAGTAAGTCGCGTCCCCTGGACGCGAAACAAATCAAATCCTGCGCCGCAAGGCGCATTCCATATCCCCCCCCGCGACCTTAGGGGGCGCAAAACACCCCCGCCGAGCGCAGCTTCAGAACACCAGCAGCCCCAGCCCATACGTCGCCGCATTTGCGGCGAGGGTGAGCACAAAAAGCCGCCAGCCGGGGGCAAAGGCGAGCGCGTAGGCCGCGTATTCGGCGGCGACGACGGCTGCCTCCAGCAGCCAGATCCACGCGCCGACGCCGCCGGGAAAGCAGAGCGCCGCGGCGAGATTCAGCAGCAGGTTCGAGGCGATATTCGCGCAGGCGACAACGGCGAGCTGCCAGAAGCGCCGGTAGCCGAGCAGCGCGAAAAGCGCCGTCTCCACCGCCGCCGTGAAAGCGCAGGCGAGAAAGATCATCCGGCGCTCCCCCCTGCCCTTCCGATCGCGCGCACGGCGCGGAGCACCGCGAAGAGCCCGAAAAGAAAGCTCGCGAGCACGCACGCCCAGAGCGCCGGTCCCGTCAGGCGCAGGAGCAGTCCCGCGATCGTGCCGGGCCAGAGCGCCGAGGCTGCGAGCCCGAAGGCGAAGCCCGGCTGGTCCGGCATAGCGCGGTAAAGCAGCCAGAGCGTCACCGGCATGGTGAGGTTCAGCAGAAGCTGACCGATCAGGCTCGGCGCGGGGTAAGCGGCGAAAAACGCGATACAGACCGCGGCGAGTGGGATGGAGAGCCACGCCGTGCGCCGCGCGCCCAGCCGGTCGCAGACGAAGCCGCCCGCCGCCTTTCCCGCAAAGACAAAGGCGGTCATCAGCCACGCGGCGCCTGCGCCGCTTTTCCACGGAAAGCGCACCGCCGCGCCGCCGACAGCGCGGACCGCGACCGCCGCGGTCAGCAGCAGCACCGCGGCAAGCGGCAGCTCCGGCAGCCCGTGCTCGGCGGCGTGGTCATATTCCAGCGTCTGCGGTGTCCGCGCGGCAAGCCAAGGCACCAGCACGGCGGCGAGCACGAGCAGCGCGGCGAGCACCCAACCGAAGCGCGGGGCGGTCATCCCAAGCGTCACGCCGAGCGCCCCCGGCGCGACGAACACGCCGAGCTGCCAAGCCCGCCCGCGGCTTTGGCGCAGCGTCATCACGCCGCCGGCGACATGGAACAGGCTGTTGCCGGCGCCGACCATCACGACGCGCACGAAAAACGGCAGCGGCAGCGCAAAGCCCAGCGCCGTCAGCACCATCGCCGCGCTGTTCCACGCCGTCTCGTGCCGCACGCGGTCGAGCAGCAGCCCCGCAAGGCACTGGGTGCCGAAGGCGAGGCAGTTATAGACGATGACCGCGGCGGTGAGCGCCGCGCCCTCCGCGCCCGCGGAGAGCAGCGTCGTCACGCAGAGCGCGTCCACGAGGAAGTGTGCGGCGGAATTGACCAGCAGCATTTTGCTTTCCTCCCTGTTTTTGTCTAAAATAAGTATACCATATAGACGGAATTTATGGTAGAATGTTTCCTGATAATATTTTTTTAATGGAGAAGAACGAATGATCACAGTTGAAAACGTAACGCTTCAGTTCGGCGGGCAGGTCCTGTTTTCGCAGGCGGACCTGCAATTCACCCGCGGCAACTGCTACGGCATCATCGGCGCGAACGGCGCGGGAAAATCGACGCTGCTGCGCGTCATCTCCGGCGAGCTGGAGCCGACGAAGGGCGCGGTCCACGTGGACCCCAAGGCGCGCATGTCCGTCCTGAAGCAGAACCAGACCATGTACGACGACTACACCGTCCTCGAAACGGTCATCATGGGCAACCTGACGCTCTATAACATCGGCAAGGAAAAGGACGCCATCTACGAGAAGGAGGACTTTTCCGATGAAGACGGTCTGCGCGCGGCGGAGCTGGAGGAGCAGTTCGCCGAGCTCGGCGGCTGGGAGGCGGAGAGCGACGCGGCGAAGCTGCTGCAGGGGCTCGGCATCCCCGTGGAGTTCCACCAGACCCAGATGCGCGCGATGGATCCGCGCCAGAAGGTGAAGGTCCTGCTCGCGCAGGCGCTCTTCGGCGCGCCGGACATTATTTTGCTCGACGAGCCAACGAACAACCTCGACCTCGCCTCCGTCGTCTGGCTGGAGGACTTCCTCATGGACTATGACGGCACCGTTCTGGTCGTCAGCCATGACCGCTATTTCCTGAACAACGTCTGCACCCACATCGTCGACATCGACTACGGCAAGGTGAAGATGTATGTCGGCAACTACGACTTCTGGTATGAGTCCAGCCAGCTCGTGCAGAAGCTGCTGAAGGACCAGAACAAAAAGGCACAGCAGAAGATCGAGGAGCTGCAAAGCTTCATCCAGCGCTTTTCCGCGAACAAATCGAAGTCCCGTCAGGCGACGAGTCGCCGCAAGCTGCTCGATAAGCTCGCCGTCGAGGAAATGCCGGCGTCCTCCCGCCGCTATCCGTGGGTCGGCTTCAAAGCCGAGCGCGAGCCGGGCAAGGACCGCCTGTTTGTCGACGGCATCAGCAAGACGGTCGACGGCGTGAAGGTCATCAATAACCTCAGCTTCACCATGGGCCGCGAGGACAAGATCGCCATTCTGGGCGCGAACGAGATCGCCGTAACGACCCTGTTCCAGATCCTCGCCGGCGAGCTGGAGCCCGACGAGGGCACCGTCAAGTGGGGCGTCTCCACCACGCAGTCTTACTTCCCGAAAAACCACGAGAGCTACTTCGCAGGTCACGACGAGAACCTCATCGACTGGATGCGTCAGTTCTCCGCCGACAAGCGCGAGAGCTATCTGCGCACGTTTCTGGGAAGAATGCTCTTCTCCGGCGACGAGGTTTACAAGAGCGTCAAGGTCCTCTCCGGCGGCGAAAAGGTGCGCTGCATGCTGAGCAAGATGATGCTCGAAGGCAGCAGCGTGCTCCTGCTCGACCAGCCGACGAACCACCTCGACCTCGAAGCTGTGCAGGCGCTCAACAACGGTCTTGAGGCGTTCCCCTACAATGTCATCTTCACAAGCCACGACCACCAGCTCACCCAGACGGTCGCGAACCGCATCATCGAGCTGACGCCGGACGGCTTCATCGACCGCATGCTCCATTACGACGACTATATGCACCTCTACAGCGGCGAGGACGCCGCCGGGAGTGCAGACTAAAAACGGAATCGAGGCGAATTTTTCGATCATGGCAAGCTCGCTCCGCTCCCGCGGCTCGCTGGACATGTGCTCCGGCCCGCTGTTCGGAAAGATCATCCGCTATACGCTGCCCATCATCTTAACGAGCGTTTTGCAGCTGCTGTTCAACGCGGCGGACCTCATCGTCGTCGGTCAGTACTGCGGCTCTCTCTCCGTCGCCGCCGTCGGCGCGACGGGCGCGATCAGCAATCTGATCATCACGCTTTTCATCGGGCTCTCCGTCGGCGCGGGCGTCGCCGTTGCGGTGGGGCTCGGCGCGCGGGACGACGCCGCCGTGCGCGACGCGGTCCACACCGCCATCCCGACCGCCTTTTTCTGCGGCGTCGCCATCACGGTCATCGGCGCCGTCGGCGCGCGGCAGCTCCTTATCTGGATGGACACGCCGGACGATGTGCTGGACCTTGCGGCGGTCTATATGCGCATTTATTTCTACGGCGTCACGGGCAGCATGCTCTATAACTTCGGCGCGGCGATCCTCCGTGCCGCGGGGGACACGCTGCGCCCGCTCATCTTCCTGACCGCCGCCGGTGTTCTGAACGTCGGGCTCAACATTTTCTTTGTTGTGGTCTTCGATATGGATGTCGCCGGCGTTGCGCTCGCGACGAGCATCACGCAGGCACTCGCCGCCGTCTGCATCCTCATCGCGCTGATGCGCCGGACGGATGCCTGCCGCCTCAGCCTGTGCGGTATGCGCATCAAAAAAGAGCCCCTGCGCCGCATCATCGCCATCGGGCTGCCCGCCGGAGTGCAGGGCGTGATGTTCTCCATCTCGAACGTCATCATCCAGTCCTCCATCAACTCCTTCGGCTCCGCCGCAATGAGCGGCAACTCTGCGGCGAACAACCTCGACTCGTTCGTCTGCGTATCCATGAACGCGCTGCACCAGTCCGCGCTGAACTTCACGGGCCAGAATTACGGCGCGCGCTGCTACCGCCGCATTGGGCGCATCCGCTGGATCTGCCTCGGCTGCGTGACAGTGCTGGGGCTCGTGCTGGGCTCGCTGATGTATCTTGCGGGGAGACCACTGCTTGCAATCTACATTACCGACTCGCCCGCGGCGATCGAATACGGCATGCTGCGCCTCACCTTCGTCTGTCTGCCGTTTTTCTTAAACGGGCTCCATGACGTGATGACCGGTGTCATCCGCGGCATGGGCCACTCCGCCGCTCCGATGCTCATCAGCGTGTTCGGCATCTGCATCTCGCGCGTCATCTGGATCTACACGGTCTTCCGCATCCCGGAATACCACAATTTAAGCTGCCTTTACCTCTCCTACCCCATCTCGTGGATCCTGACCTTCCTTATGCAGACCGTCTGCTGCGAGGTGCTGCTCGCCCGTCTCCGCAGACAGGGTGACGAGATGCCGGAGGCGGCATGAAAAAACGGACCTTTTCAAAAAGGTCCGTTTTTTCTTATACAGACGCCTTGTCCGACACGAGGTCGTTGACCCACGCGCGGCGTTTTACGAGCACGAAGCCGCTGACGCACTTGATGATGTCGAGCGCCTGAATGCAGATGTAGAGCTCCAGAATGGGCAGCGCCGTGAAGCGCGAGAGCACGAAGGCGACCGGAACGCAGATGACCCAGAGGAACGCGCTGTCGAACAAAAAGGTCACGATCGTCTTTCCGCCGGAGCGGAGCGTAAAGTAGCAGGCGTTCGTGAAGGCGTTCACGGGCATCATCGCCGCGCTGACATAGAGCAGGTCGCAGGCGATATGGCGCACCGTGTCGGAGGTGTTGTAGATCTGCGGGATGAGCGGAGCGAGGAAGACCATCACGGCGCCGACCGCCGTGCAGAGCGCGACGGAAAGCGCGATGAGCTTCCGGTCCTCCTCCACCGCGCGTTCAAGCTCGCCGGAGCCGAGGATCTGACCCACGATGATGGCGATGGAGTTGCCCATCGAGAAAAACGCGCAGAAGAACAGGTTGCTCACCGTGGAGGAGATATTCACCGCGGAGACGACCTCCAGCCCGCGCAGGGAGTAGCACTGGTTCAGCACGGTCTGACCGCAGGACCAGAGCAGCTCGTTGACGAGCAGGGGCGTTCCCATAATGACGATCTGGCGCACCATCGCGCCGGGGATGCGGAGCGTTTTGTAAGCGCCGACAATGAAGGGACAGCGCTCCGTGTGGCGGTGGGTCCAGACGATGACGATGGCGCACTCGACGAAGCGGGAGAGCACCGTCGCGATCGCGGCGCCGACCGCGCCGAGCGCCGGGGCGCCCAGCTTGCCGAAGATCAGAATATAGTTGAAAACGAGGTTCACGAACACGGCGATGATCCCCGCTTTCATCGGGAGCATGGTCTCCCCCGTTTCGCGGAGCGTTCCGGCGTAGACCTGCTGCACGGCGAAGGGCAGCAGCCCGAACAGGATGACCCGGAGGTAATCCTTGCCGTAACCGAGCGTCGCCGCGAGGTCGAGATCCTCCTTCCCCTCGTGGAGAAACAGGGAGATGAGGTCCCCGCCCCAGAGCAGGAAAATGCCGATGAAGATCGCGACCGTGGCGAGGGCAAAATAGAGCTTGGCGCGGAACGCGCCGCGGACACCCTCAAAGTCGCGCTTGCCGAAGTATTGCGCGGACAGAATGCCCGCGCCGGCGATGCCGCCGAAGATGCAGAGGTTGAACACGAAGACGAGCTGGTTCACGATGGCGACGCCGCTCATCGGCTCCGTGCCGACCTGCCCGACCATGACATTATCGAGCAGACCGACGAAGTTCGTGATGACGTTCTGGATCAGGATCGGCACCATGACGGCAAACACGCGCTTATAAAACGCGCGGTCGCCGATGAATTTTCTGAGAGACATTTCAGGAACACGCTGCGCGGCGGCTCAAAGAACGGTCAGTTCCTTGGGCAGCAGCGTCAGGTCCTCGCAGCCGTCCTCCGTGATAACGACGACGTCCTCGATGCGAACGCCGAACTTGCCGGGAATATAGATGCCCGGCTCCGCGCTCGCGACCGCGCCGGCGGGCAGCGGGGTCTTGCCGCGGGAGCTGAGGAACGGGTCCTCGTGGATCTCGATGCCGACGCCGTGGCCGTAGCTGTGACCGAAATACTCGCCGTAGCCGGCGTCCGTGATGACCTTGCGGGCGATGCCGTCGATCTCCTCGCCCGTCATGCCCGCCTTCGTCGCGGCGATGGCAGCCTTCTGCGCGGCGAGCACGGTGTTATAGACGGTCTTCATCTCCTCCGTCACCTCGCCGACGGCAAAGGTGCGGGTCGTGTCGGAGCAGTAGCCGTCCTTCAGCGCGCCGTAGTCGATGGTGACGAACTCGCCGGACTGGATCTTCTTGTCGCTGGGCACGCCGTGGGGCATTGCACCGTTTTCGCCGGAGACGACGATCGGGTCGAAGGAGACATTCTCCGCGCCGTTCGCGAGCAGGCGGTAGACGAGGTAAGCCGCGACCTCGCGCTCCGTGACGCCCGGCTTGATCATCGGGATCGTCTCGTTCAGCGCCTTCTCAGCGATGCGCTGGGCGGCGGTCAGGCGCGCGATCTCGTCCGCATCCTTCACGAGGCGCAGACCGTTCATCAGCTCCGCGGCGGGCACGAGCTCGCAGTGGAGCTTTTCGGTATAGGTGCGCAGGTCCGCGGCGGACATGTGCGTGTCGTCATAGCCGACGGTTTTGATCCCCTCGCGCTCGATGATGGCGTTGATATAGGAGAAATAGGTGTTGCCGTTGCCGACGATGCTGATCTCCGCGCCGTGGACGTGGCGCTCCGCGGCGACGGTGTAGCGGGAATCGGTGAAGTAATAGTTCTGCTTTTTCGTCACGAAGGCGATGCCGTCCGTGCCGGTGGAGAGAAAATCGGAGGCGTAAAAACGGTTGGCCTCCTCGGAGAGGACGATGGCGTCCAGCCCCGCGGCGATGATCGCGTCGCGGATCTTTGCGAAATGGTTCATTGGTTTATCTCCTTTGGTTAAAGTTATTTGCGGTTAAAGGCTTCTACCGGGAATATCATACCACGTTTTTTTGAACTGTCCAGCCCTTTTTTACCGCGCGAGCGCATAGCGAACGCCGTCGGAATCGTAGAGATCCGTCAAAACCGCGTCCGCATCGGTGCAGTGCAGCGCCGTGCCCTCGCACCAGATGAGATCCACGCCGTCCGGCGCGGCGGCGCTCCAGCTCTCGGCGATCCAGAGCGGCAGAAGCTCCACGAGGATCTCGCCGCAGCTGCGCGAGGGCGACCACGCGAGCAGGTCGCTGACGGCGGCGCGCGGCAGCCCGTCGGCGGCGGAGATGTAGCAGCTGCGGACCGTGCCGTCGGCGTATTCGTAGTAGTGCTCCGCGTCAAGGTCCACGGTCGGGTAATCGCGCAGTCTCACGAGCGCCATGGGCCCCGTGTACTCCATGCGCGCCGCGGGATAGACCGTTCCGCCCTCGCGGTCGAGGACGGTGCAGGAATAGGCGGTTCCGCTTTCGTCAAGGCAGCGGTAGAAGCCGTCATAGCTCGAAAGCGTGCCGCGCGTGAAGCCGGCAGCGATGAGCGCGTCCGCGATATAGTCCGCGGCGAAGGCGTTGCGCAGCCAGCCGAGGTCAACGAAAGCGCCGACGCCCCACTCCTCCGCGAACGCCTGATACTCCGCCGAGACGCGGAGTCGGGCGCTGCCGCCGTCCAGCAGCTCGATCTGCACGGCGCCGGGGTCGTTCACAAATCTGAGCGCCGCGGCGAAAAACTCCGCCGTCTCCGCATTGCGCTCCGGGTCGAACTCGGCAGCATACTCGTCCACCTCGCTGGAAAAGAGGTTTCCGTAAACCTCGTAAAGCGGCGCCAGATAATGCTCCCGCCGCCCGGCGGACTCCAGCAGCGCCAGCGCGTCATAGAGCGCGGGCTCCAGCGCGACGGTCTCGCCCGGCGCGTCGTTCAAGGCGCGGAGGTTGCCGACGCCGTCGAAGCGCTCCGCGGCGGAAAATGCGCGGTAAGCATAGACGGCGGACTCGGTGTAGAGCGCGGAGATCTGCCGCGCCTCGACCGAAGCGGCGACGCCGCTTGCGCCGAGGTCGTATTGCAGAACGAAGTCGCCAGCGACGCTCGTCTCCGCGCTGGAATTGGTCTCGATCTCCTGCCAGCCGCTCGACGCGGTCGTGAGTCCCTTGACGCCGAAGGCGATCGCGAGCCCCGCGATGAGCAGGAACACGAGCACCAGCACGAAACGCAGCCGGACCTTCCGCTCGCTGAGCTCCACATGCTCCACGCGCGGAACGCCGGGGTTGCCTTCCTTATCACCATGCCAACGGGTGCTTCGGCTCATTTTTTTGCTCCTTTGCTGTTTGCGCCGCGGCTTTTTCGGGAAAAAGCCGCGGCGCTCTGAAGTTTTCGGTCCGTTTTAAAGCAGCGAGATCACGAGGAACACGCCGAAGAGCGCGATGAGCGCGGCGAGCGTGATGAGTCCTGCGATTGCGCCCTTCTTGCAGACGCGGAAGTTGGAAATAAAGTTGTGCTTTTTGAAGATCGCGGCGGCGATCAGACCCAGAATGGGCAGGAAGAAGGACAAAACGCCGTACCACAGGCTGCCGGTGTCCTTCGCGTGGCGCTCCAGAATGGGCTCGCTCGCGGGGGTCTCCTCCTCGGCTGCCATCTCGCGCGCCTTCTCCTCCGGGGAGACGATGTTCACGGACTTGATGGGAACGCCGGCTTCGCGCTTGGCGCGGTATTCCTCGATCTCCTTCGGGCTGCCATAGACCCAGTGGTCGTGGCCGATGCAGACAAGCTCCGGCTTATCGACGCTGTAATCATGGATGGACGGGTCGTAGGTATAGAGCACCTTGTTCTTCTCAAGCTGCGGGTCCGGGATGGGGATCGCGGAGATGAGCGAGTGGGTATAGGGGTGCAGCGGGAAGTTGAAGAGCTCCTCCGCCGTCGCCACCTCAACGATGTCGCCCTTATAGATAACGGCGATGCGGTCGGAGATGAAGCGGACGATGGAGAGGTCGTGCGCGATGAAGAGATAGGTCGTGCCGCGCTCAGCCTGGAACTTTTTCAGCAGGTTCAGCACCTGCGCGCGGATGGACACGTCCAGCGCGGAGATGGGTTCGTCCGCGACGACGAGCTCCGGCTCCATGACCATGGCGCGCGCCAGACCGATACGCTGGCGCTGACCGCCGGAGAACTCGTGCGGGTAGCGGGTCAGGTGCTCCGGGAGCAGACCGACCTCCTCGATGATCTTCTCCACCTTGCGGACGCGGTCCGCCTCGTTCTCAAAGAGGTGGAAGTTATAAAGTCCCTCGGAGATGATATAGTCGATCGTCGCGCGCTCGTTCAAGGACGCGGCGGGGTCCTGAAACACCATCTGGATATTGCGGATGACCTCGCGGTCGAGTGCGTGGGGGATCTTGCCGGAGATCTTGACGCCCTTGTAGAGGATCTCACCGGCGGAGCAGGGGTTCACACGGATGACCGCGCGGCCGATGGTCGTCTTGCCGGAGCCGGATTCGCCGACGAGGGAGAAGGTCTCGCCCTTGTAGATGTCGAAGGAGGCGTTCTTGACGGCGCGGACGGCGCTGTCGCCCTTGCCGAAGGTGATGTCCACATTCTTCAGGGAGAGCAGAACTTCCCTGCCGGTCTCGTCGACCGGTCCATGTTCGGGCAGGATGGTCTTTTTCTTGGTCTCGCTCATCAGTCCAGCCCTCCTTCTTCGATGTTGTAGGCACGCATCAGCTTGCCGCGGATGTCCTGAATGATCTCCGGCTTTTCCACCTTGGGCGCGCGCTCGTCAAGAAGCCAGGTCTTGGCGAAATGGGTCTCGCTGATCTGGAACATCGGGGGCTCCGCCAGCGTGTCGACCTTGAGGCAGTACGGGTTGCGCGGCGCGAAGGGGTCGCCGACGATCTTGTTGTAGAGGCTCGGCGGCGTGCCGGTGATGGAATAGAGCTTGGTGTTTTTCTCCGCGAGCTGCGGCAGGGAGCTGAGCAGCGCCCATGTGTAGGGGTGCTGCGGGGTGTAGAACACGTCCTCCACTGTGCCGAGCTCAACGATCTGACCGGCGTACATCACGGCGACGCGGTCGGCGATGTTCGCCACGACGCCGAGGTCGTGGGTGATGAAGACGATGGTGAAGCCGAACTCCTTCTGAAGATCCTTCAGAAGCTTCAGGATCTGCGCCTGAATGGTGACGTCCAGCGCGGTGGTCGGCTCGTCGCAGATGAGGATCTTGGGCTGGCAGGAGAGCGCGATGGCGATGACGATACGCTGGCGCATGCCGCCGGAATACTGGAAGGGGTAATCGTCGAAGCGCTTTTCGGCGTTGGGGATGCCGACCTTCTTCATCAGGGTCAGCGCACGGGAGCGCGCCTCGCTCTCGGAGCAGTCCTGATGCTTCAGAATGATGGAGGTGATTTGCTTGCCGATCGTGATGATCGGGTTCAGACTCGTCATCGGGTCCTGGAAAACGGTCGCGATGCGGCTGCCGCGGATCTGGCTCCAGTCCTTGGAATACTTGAGCTTCGCGAGGTTCAGAATGCAGGTGCCTTCGAGATGGGTGTCCGTCTCGGAGAGATATTTGACCCGGAAAGCAACATCGTCGAAAACGGCGTTGCGCTGCGCCTCGTTGTCAAGATCGACACCGAGGCGCATTGCCTCCGCGAGCGCCTTGACGAGCCCGCGAATGAGCTTGAGCCGGTTATGGAAGCTGTAGCGCCCGACGGAGAGGTAGACCTCCTTGGCGAGCACGGCGTTGCGCGCGCGCTGCTTGTCGCTGATCTCGCCGGCGATGAGCTTGTCGTACTGCGCCTTCAGCTCCGCGTGGCGGCGGTCATACTCGGCGAGATAGGCGGTATCGTTCTTCGCCGTCTGCTCGTGCGCCTGAATTTCGCTTTTTTTCTCCGCCTTGAGATTCTTGAGCTTGGTCTTCAGCTCCTCGATCTCGCGCTTGACCTCGTGATAACGCTCCTTGTCAATGTTCGAGTCGATGGTCTGGAGAAGATTCTGCGCCTCGACGAGGCGGAACTGGAGGTCGTCGACCTCGTCCTGAAGTGCCTTGCGCTCCTCGTCGCTCATGGTGGTGCGGGCGCGCTTTTCGCTTTCAAGCTCAAGGATCTGACGATAGACGGGCGCGCCGAGCTCCAGCACGGAGGCACGGTTGAGCTTCGCCTCCACGCTCGCGATGGTGCGGAGCGCGCCGGAGGTCTTGGCAACGCGGGTCGCCGCGATCTCAGGATCGTCGAAGATGATGCTGCCGTTGCTGATGAAGCCGTTGCTGTCGAGCATGCCGGCGAAGGTCTTGGAGAAAACGGACTTGCCGGAGCCGGACTCGCCGACGATGGCGATGGACTCGTTTTCGTGAATATCGAGCGTGATGCCGCGGATGGCGGTCAGCACGCGGCCGCGGACATGGAACTTGACTTCCAGATCCGTGATGGAAAGGAGATTTTTCTTTTCTTCCACGCTTTGCGTCCTCCCTTACATGTGCGTTCTCGGATCGGAGGCATCGCCAAGGTTCTGGCCTACGACGTAGAGAACGATCGTGATGATGGACGCGACGGCGACGGGGCTCCAGAACTCGATCTCCCAGCCGGGCGTGAGCATCGCGCTCTCGGCGGAGAAGATCAGTCTGCCGAGGCTCATCTCGGAAAGACCCATGCCGATGTAGCTGAGGAACACCTCGTAAGAGATGTAAGACGGGATCTCGGTCGCGGCGAGCGTGACGATGACGCTCGTCATGAACGGGAGGATGTTCTTCATCGCGATGCGGATGGTCGGCGTGCCGAGGCAGCGGGACGCGAGGTTATACTCGCGGTCGCGGATGATGACGACCTGCGTTCGGATGAAGTAAGCGATTGAGATCCAGCCGGTGATGGTCAGTGCGAAGACCATCGTCCAGAAGCTGGCGGAGAAGATCATGACCATGACGGAGATGAACAGGATATACGGCACGTTGCCGATGATGTTGTACACCTCGTTCATGAAGATATCCACTTTTTTGGAGAAGCCCCAGACTGCGCCGATGACGACGCCGACGGTCAGGTTGATGAGCGCGCACATAAACGCGAGGGAGATGGAGATGCGCGCGCCGTTCCACACGGCATCGAAGGTGGCTTCGCCGGAGGCACCGGTGCCGAGGATATAGTGGATGGAGCTGCCGAACTTGCTCATCGCCGCGGAGGGGCTGAGGTGCTTGGACGTGGAGTCGAGCAGGTTTGCGAAGCGGTCATAGCCGGAGAAGATCGGGTAAACGTAAGAGAAGATGATGACGACGGCGAGCAGCGCCAGAATGATGATGTTGATTTTCTTGCGGAAGAACACGCGGAAAACGGAGTGCCAGTAGGAATAGCGCGGGGCGGTGATCTTCTCGGATTCCGCGGCGGAGTTATCCACGCGGGAGAAGAGCTCCTCCTGACTGAGCCCAAACGAATTGAGGTCGACTTGTTTTTTCATGTTCTTCACCTCGCCTTGCTTGAGAAGGAAATTCTCGGATCGACCATGCTCATCAGAACGTCGCCGAGGATGACGCTCGTGATGGACAGGATCGCATAGAACAGCGTGACGCCGACGATGACGCCGTTATCGTACATGTTGATCGCCTTGGTCAGCAGGTTGCCGGCGCCGGGGACGACGTAGACGCGCTCGGTGATGATCGCGCCGACGAGGGAGGAGGCAACGCTTGCCGGGATGCCGTGGACAATGGGGATGATCGCGTTTTTGAGGATGTGCTTGCTGAAGATCTCGCCCTCGGAGAGACCGCCGCTGCGCGCGAACTTTACGTAGTCGGAGTTCATCTGGTCGATCATGTAGCGGCGGATCCACTTCATGAGGTTCGCGATGCTGGGCAGGGCAAGGGAGATGATGGGCAGGAAGTACATCAGTTTGCTGGTGGACTCCATATCAAAGGTAGTCGGCAAGCCGATCTTGCCGCCGATGGCTTTGAAGAGGAATATATATGCAAGAGACGGGACGGCAAGAATGAACACGATATAGATCGTGCCGATCTTGTCGACGAGCTTTTCTTTTTTCCGAGCCATAAGAATGCCGAGGGGGATGCCAAGGCAGTATGCGATGATGACGGAGATGATACCGATGACAAAGGAGAAGCCCATCTTGGAGTGGTTGGCGTTCACGGTCATCACGTTGGTGTAATCATCCACGAAGCGATCGGCGAGGACGACGTTGGTCTCGCGCGAGCCGGCGACGTAGGTCGCGGTGTGAAGATCGTCGGCGCTCTCCTCCTCCAGTCCGCTGGGGAAGGTCATGAGGGTCTTGACATAGGAGCCCTGCGCGCGCGTCATGGTGTCAAAAACGTCTATACCCTGCGTGACGGTATAGCTCTTGCCGAGCTGGATGGTCACGAGGTTCTGATGCAGGAAGGGGAATTTGTTATCAAAATAAAGCAGGTATTTGTGCGTGGTGCCGTTGCCGATAATGGCGGGCGAGAACTTATCCCCGCCGTAGACGGGGTCGTAGAGGGTGAACGTCAGCTTCCGTTCGCCGATGTCCTCCTGTACGTCGTGGATATTGTCCACATTGATGATGCTGGTGAAATATTTCAGCAGTCGGGTCACGAGCGGGATATCCTTAGTGGCAAAGAGCTGCTGCTGACCGCCGTTGATGACCTTGCGGCCCTGCATCTTTGCGTTCAGGCGCGTTACGGTGTAACCCTGAGACTCGTAATAGTCGGTAAATTTCTGCACATATTCGGCGACAATGTCGCTGTCCGCCTCCGGTGTGCGTCCGAAGCTGACGGCTTTGCTGCGGGTCTCCTCGTCAATGTCGCCGGCCTTGTAGAGAGCCATGAGATAATCGGAATAGGTGACGTAGTCCTGATAGCCGTATTCCTTCCACTTGCGGTTCATGTAGGCGGTTTTCTGGTTCGCGAGCTGCTTGGTGTAAACGGGGTCGGCGGCGAAAACCAGCGTGCGGTCGAGCAGGCCGTAGATCATGACCATCACGATCGCGACGACGATGATGACAGAGATCAAGCCGTGCAGTATGCGTCTGAGTAAATATTTCGTCATTTCAGTTCTCTCACTTTACTATTGAAAGAGGGCGGGAAAAAAGTCCCCCGCCCTCTTTCTTTTTCATTTACTTGCGCAAAAGCACGGTCTGGCTTAGAAGATGCCCATGCTCTTGATCATGTAACCGGCGTAATCCGGAAGCATGGTGTCAAGGTAAGTCTGCGGATCGCCGTAGTCCGGACCCCAGCCGCTGACGTCCATGATGTTGGCGTTCATGTCATAGCCGGTCTCGGGATAGTAGCCGGCGTTGTACCAGTCGAGGGCAGCCGGGCACTCGAGCAGGGTGACCTCGACGCAGCCCTTCATGTTGGTCTCGAGGGACTGCTTGTAGACGTTGGCGCGGTTTGCATAGACCTCGGAGCCGGTGTAAGCGGGCAGATCGAGCTTGATCGGGTTCTCGGCAGAGACCTCGATGCCGTACTCAGCGAGCTCATCGATGGCCTTCTGCAGATACTCGGCAGCGGCGGTCGGGTTGTACCAGCCGTCGAAGGAGTCGGAGGTGCTGTTGGCAGCATCCCAGACCTGGATCGGGAAGCCGTCAGCGTCGATCTGATCCTGCATGATCTGACCGTACATGGTGCCGGCGGGATAGGTCTTGCTCTCGCCGTTGATCTCGATGGTGATCTCCTCGGTCAGAGAGACGAAGTTGCCCGGGGTGTAGGTGTTGCGGAGGCTGTTGAGCTTCAGATCCTCGCCCTGCGTGGTGGCGTTGTAGGCAGCGCGGTCGAGGGACAGAGCGATCGCCTTGCGGAAGTTGTCGTTGAGCATCGCGCTGTGGGTGCGGTCCTTATCCTCGTCGGTCTGGGCGGAGACGCACATGGTCTGGTCGTTGAAGTTGGCGTAAGCCTGACGATAGAGGTTGTAGAACGCCATGTAGGAGGTGGCGTCGGTCGCGGAGACGTAGCTGTACTCGTCGAACAGACCGTCAGCCTTGCAGGCCTCGAGCGCGGAGGCGTTCAGGCCGCAGCCGGAGAGAACGCCGGCCTTGGCATCGTTATACGCCTTGGTGGCATCCTGACCGTCGTTGAAGAGCCAGGTGATGCGCTGCATGTTGATGTTCTCGGCGTTCCAGTAGGTCGGGTTGGCCTCGAACACGATGGTGTTCTCAGAGGTGAAGTTCTTGACCAGGTACGGGCCGCAGTAAGCGATGTCGTTCGGGGTCAGGCCGTAGGTGTAGTTGCCGCTGTCCTTGGCAGCCGCGAACGCGTCAGCGCCGAAAGCGCCGCCCTTGGAGAGGAAGTAGCTGCGGCTCATCGGAGCGAAGCAGTTGTAGGTCAGCATGGAGGTGAAGAAGCTGCAGGGAGCAGCCAGGGTGTACTCGAGGGTGTAATCGTCAACAGCCTTGACGCCGACCTCGGCGAAGTCGGTGATCTCGCCGTCGATGTAAGCGCTGAAGTTGACAACGTTGCAGCCGTCGGCGCCGAGCAGGTACTCAAGACCGCCCATAGCGTCCGCCATGTGCTGCATGGAAGCGACGAAGTCGTCCGCGGTGACGTCGGCGACCTCACGGCCCTGAGAGTCGACCCACTTCACGCCCTCACGGATGTGGAAGGTCCAGGTCTCGGTGCCGTCCTCGTTGACGGTGTTCTCCCAGCTGGTGGCCAGAGCCGGCTGCATCACGCCTTCGTTGTCGTACTCGACGAGGTCGTCATAGGTGTTGACGAGAGCCTCGGAGTCGGCGCTGCGGGAGGTAGCCAGGGGGTCCCAGGTCTGCGGGTCGGAGACGTAGCCGATGGAGACCTCGGTCTGGAGGGTGTAGCCCTTCTCGGTGAGGTAATCCTTGACCCACTGCTCATACTCGCCGGTGCCCTTGAGCTCAGCCCACTTCGCCTTCATCTCGGCGATCTCGGCAGCCTTGATGAACTCGTCGGCGACGACGTAGTTGTGGAAGCGGTCGGAGTCGTTGCCCCAGAGGGCGTTGCCGTAGCCGTAGGGAGCGATGCGGCTGATGGCGTAGTTGCCGCCCTTGGTGGTCAGCGGCATCATAACGCCGGACTCAAGCAGCTCAGCCTCAGCGATCGCCATGTAAGCCCAGCGCATGGAAATGCTGTCCTGCTCCTTGGCAAGCATGTAGTTTTCATAGAAATCGCCCAGAGCCAGCTCGTAGACATAGCTGGACATGCCGTCGTAATCGTCGGCAGCGACCAGCTCGTCTGCGTGCAGACGCGGGTCAACCTTCGGCTCCTCGGTCTCAGCCGGGGTCTGGGTCTCGGCGGGGGCCTCAGTCGGAGTCGTCGTGGTGGTGGGGGTCTTCTCGCCGCCGCAGGCCGCCAGAGCAAAGACCATCACGAGCGCGAGAAGGAGTGCGAGAACTCTTTTCATTTTCATTTTCCTCCTTATAGAATATATACAAAGAGACAACGGCAAACAGCAAAGTGGGCTCATCCGTCCTGCGGACGGATGGAAACAGGGGACCCCCTGTTTTCCCATTTTTCCACTTGCCGTGATCCTCTGCACCAAAGTGAATCTTCTTCCGGAGCCGGTGTTCCTCCGCGGCGGGCAGAATGTCCTTGTACCGCGTATAAAAATCCCTACTCCAAGAATATGGTCTATTTTAGCACAGCCTATTTTACATTTCAAGAGTCAATTCACTCTTTTTCACAAAATCGGCGCAAAAATTTTATTCAAATTTTTGTCTGCCCGGCTGGTAAAGATTCATATTTTTTACGAATTCCCGCTCCCGCTGGTCAGGGAAGGGCAAATACGCGAAAATATCTCTGGATTTTAAACGTAATATGTGTTATGCTTACGAGGAATTTCGCTCCTCGCGTCTGCCCTGTGCCGTTTTGTGGAAACGGCGCATTTCTTGCATTGTGAGGTATTTCAAAGAACAAAAATGGAAAAAGAGAACCAAAAATCCAAAGGGAGCCGGAACGCGGCGCTGCTCTGGCGCTTTCTGCGCGGCTGCCGGGGAATGTTCCTCGCCAGCATGGTCTCCCTCGCGACCACGACGCTCGCCAATATGGTGACGCCGCAGATCATCCGCGCCGCGGTGGACAACGCCATCGGCGGCAAGGAGCCTGAGTTCTCCCCCGCCGTGATGACGATCGTGGAGCACTTCGGCGGCTTCGGCTATCTCGCGGAGCATCTCTGGATCATGGCGCTCGCGATCCTGATCGTGTCCGCCGTGGGCGTGCTGTTCCAGTATCTGTTCCGCGTGACGAACACAAAGGGCTCCGAGCGGCTCGTGAAAAACATGCGCGACAGCCTCTTCACCCACATCGAGCATCTCCCCTTCTCGTGGCACATGCAAAACCGCACCGGCGACATCATCCAGCGCTGCACCTCCGACATCGACACGATGAAAAACTTTGTCTCCGAGCACCTGACCAGCATCTTCCGTGTGGTCATCATGCTCGTGCTCTCCATCGTGTTCATGGCGAGCATGCACCCGCTTCTGACGCTCATCGCCCTCATCCCGATGCCGGTCATCATCATTTACTCCTTTATTTTTAATAAGAAGCTGACGAAGGGCTACACCCTCTGCGACGAAAACGAGGGCAAGCTCTCCGCCATGGCGCAGGAGAATCTGACCGGCGTGCGCGTCGTGCGCGCCTTCGGCCGCGAGCGCTACGAGCGCGACCGCTTCGAGGCGCACAACAAGTATTATACCGACCTCTGGGTCAGCCTTGCGAAGGTGATGAGCCGATTCTGGAGCACCGGCGACGCGCTGAGCGGATTGCAGGTGATGCTCGTCGTCGTGTTCGGCGCGGTGTTCTGCATCCGCGGCAGCATGGAGCCGGGCGCGTATATCGCGTTCATCTCCTATAACACGATGCTCACATGGCCCGTCCGCTCGCTCGGCAGAATGATCAGCGAGCTCAGCAAAGCCGGCGTCTCGCTCGACCGCATCCGCTACATTATGGACTCCCCCATCGAGGAGGACAAGCCCGATGCGGTCACGCCCCCGCTCACGGGCGACATCCGCTTCGAGCACGTGAACTTCGCCTACGAAAACTGCCCGCAGATCCTGCACGACATCGACTTTACGATGCGCGGCGGCACGACGCTCGGCATTCTCGGCGCGACGGGCAGCGGAAAAAGCACGATGATGCTCCTGCTCGACCGGCTCTATGACCTTCCGGCGGAGTCCGGCAGGATCACCATCGGCGGCGTGGACATCGCGGATATCCAGATGGACTATCTGCGCCGCAACATCGGCATCGTGCTCCAGGAGCCCTTCCTCTTCTCCCGCACGCTGACGGAGAACATCGGCATCACCCGGCAGGACATCACGCTCAGTGAGATCCGGCAGGCGGCGCGCGAAGCCTGCCTCGACGACACGGTCATGAGCTTCTCCAAGGGCTACGACACCTTCGTCGGCGAGCGCGGCGTCACGCTCTCCGGCGGTCAGAAGCAGCGCGCCGCCATCGCCCGCATCCTGACCCAGCAGGTGCCGATCATGATCTTTGACGACTCCCTCTCCGCCGTCGACACGGAGACGGACGAGAAGATCCGCACCGCGCTGGAGCAGCATTTCGGCAAGGCGAGCGTCATCCTCATCTCCCACCGCATCACGACGCTCAGCCGCGCGGACCAGATTTTAGTCCTCGACGGCGGGTCCATCGTCGAGCGCGGCACGCATGAGGCGCTGAAGAGCGCCGGCGGCGTTTATCAGCGCATCTATGAGATCCAGTCCGGCATCGCCGGCAGAGAGGAGGCGGTCTGATGAACGAGCAGAGATCCACGCAGCATCAGAAGACGCTGCCCTTCTTCGGGCTCGGCAAGATCGTGCCCTTCCTCCGCAATTACCGCGGTGCGCTCGCCGCGATGGTCGGCGGCGGACTCATCTCCAGCGTCTTCGACGTGCTCTACCCCGTCTATCAGCGCTATGCGCTGAACTATTTCATCGCGGAAAAGACGCTGGACACGCTCCCGGCGTTCCTCGCGGTCTACATTCTGTCTGTCCTCTGCGCCGCCGTCATCAACTATATCTCCTGCTTCTTCGCGATGAAGATCGAGGTCGGCATGAACCGCGACCTGCGCAACGCGGCGTTCGAGCATTTGCAGACGCTGTCGTTCTCCTATTATAACCAGAACAGCGTCGGCTATATCCACTCCCGCATTATGAGCGACACCTCGCGCATCGGCGGGCTCGTCAGCTGGAGCCTCATCGACTGCACGTGGCGCGTCACCTATCTCGTCGGCGCAATCATCGTTATGTTCTCGCTGAACGCGCGCCTCGCGGCGCTCGTCTCGCTCATCGTACCGCTCATCGCGGCGCTCTTTGCCCTGTTCCAGAAAAAGCTCGTCCGCGTCAACCGCGAGATGCGCGAGATCAACTCCCGCATCACGGGCAACTTCAACGAGGGCATCACCGGCGCGAAGACGGTCAAGACCCTTGTCATCGAGGACAAGATCACCGACCACTTCACGGCGGAGACCGGCAACATGCTCCGCAAGAGCGTCCGCAGCGCGCGGCTGCGCGGGCTTTTCGCCGCGACGATGCAGTTCGCCTCCTCCCTCGCCCTCGCCATCGTGCTCTGGCGCGGCGGCTATATCGCGGAGAGCGAGATCGGAACGTTCTCGCTGTTCATGTCTTACGCCGAGGGCATGATGGAGCCCGTGCGCTGGATCATCGACTGCATCTCCGACCTCATCACGACGCAGGTCAACATCGAGCGCCTCAGCCGTCTGCTGGAAACGCAGTCCGACGTTGCCGACACGCCGGAGGTCGTCGCGAAATACGGCGACTGCTTCGACCCCAAGCCGGAAAACTGGGAGCCCATCCGCGGCGACATTGAGTTCCGCGACGTCAGCTTCAAGTATCCGGACGGCGACGACTATGTGCTGGAACACTTCAGCCTCAAGATCCCCTTCGGCAGCAGCATCGCCATCGTGGGCGAGACCGGCGCCGGAAAATCGACGCTCGTGAACCTCGTCTGCCGCTTCTTCGAGCCGACGAGCGGGCAGGTGCTCATCGACGGGCGCGACGCGCGCGAGCGCAGCCAGCTCTGGCTCCACAGCGCGCTCGGCTATGTGCTCCAGACGCCGCACCTCTTCTCCGGCACCGTCCGCGAAAACCTGCTTTACGGCAACCCGGACGCCACGGAGGAGGAGATCCGGCAGGCGCTGGAGCTTGTCTCCGCGACGGAGGTCGTCGCGCGGCTCGACAAGGGGCTCGACAGCGACGTCGGCGAGGGCGGTGACCTGCTCTCCACCGGCGAAAAGCAGCTCATCTCCTTCGCGCGCGCCATCCTCGCCAAGCCGAAGATTCTCATCCTCGACGAGGCGACCGCCTCCGTGGACACCATCACGGAGCAGCGCATCCAAGCCGCGATCGACACGGTCATCCGCGGCCGCACCTCCCTCGTCATCGCCCATCGCCTCTCCACCGTGCGCAATGCCGACCTCATCCTCGTCGTGCGCGACGGCAGGATCGTGGAGCAGGGGCGGCATAACGAGCTTCTGAAGCAGCGCGGCTATTACCACGCGCTTTATACCCGTCAGCACACCGACGAGGTCCTCGCCTCCGCCTTTGCCGGGGAAAGACTGCCCGAATAAGCCGTTTTTTCCCGAAACGCAACCGCCGGTTGACAAATTGAAAACGCCGGTTGGTGGAAGTCAACCGGCGTTTTTTGTAAGCTGGACCCATCAAAAATCAGGGAGGCAGCCCACTATGATCCTCACAGACAAGATCACAGACCAGCGCAAGAAAAACGGCTGGTCGCAGGAGGAGCTCGCCGAGCGCCTCGGCGTGAGCCGCCAGTCCGTCAGCAAATATGAGAGTGCCCAGTCCGTCCCGGACCTCGACAAGATCCTGCGCCTCGCGTCCATCTTCGGCGTCACGACCGATTACTTTTTAAAAGACGAACTGGAGGCGGAGGAGTTCAGCCCCGCGGACGCACCGGACGCCGACGCGCCGGCGCTGCGCCGCGTCAGTATGGAGACGGCGAACGAATACCTGCGCGTCAAGCGCGAGACGGCGAAGCCCGTCGCGCTCGCGACGGCGCTCTGCATCCTCTCCCCCGTCTGCCTCATCGTCCTCGCCGCCGCCTCGGAGGTCTCCGCGCGCATCTCCGAGAACACCGCGGCGGGCGTCGGGCTCGCCGTGCTGCTGGCGCTCGTCGCCTCGGCGGTCGCGGTGTTCATCTCCACGGGTGCGAAGCTGAAGCCCTTCGAGTTCATCGCGCATGAGCCGATCGAGACGGAATACGGCGTTTCCGGCATGGTCCGCGAGCGGCGCGACGCTTACGCCCCGAAGCAGACCCGCAGCCTCGTCATCGGCGTCGCACTCTGCATCTGCTCCGTCATCCCGCTGTTTCTCTCCCTCGCGGTGAAGGAAAGCGACTTCGTGACGATCTGCATGGTCGGCGTGCTGCTCGTGCTCGTCGCCGCCGGCGTCTATGTGATCGTCAGCGGCTCGATCCCCGCCTCGGCAATGAACGCCCTGCTCGAAGAGGGCGACGGCTCCCGCGAGAACAAGCAGACGGAAAACCTGACCGGTCCGTGGGCGACCGGCTACTGGCTCGTCGTCACCGCCGGGCATCTCACATGGAGCTTCCTCGCCGACAGCTGGGACCGCAGCTGGATCGTCTGGCCCATCGCGGGCGTGCTGTTTCCGGTGTTTCATCTGGTGGTAAAGCAGGTCTTAGAGAAGAAGGAGAAGTAAGCTCGCTTTGTTCGCAGGGCGTGGAGGCTAAAATATGAACGCGCCTGCGGGCGCTAAAATTAAAATTGTTTCGCGTCCGCGGGACGCGACTTACTTTGCCCCTCGCGGGGAAAGTAAGCAAAGGCGCGGTTAAGGGAAAACCCTTTCGAATGGGTTTTCCCTTAACAATCCCTTTCCTGAACGACCAAGAGGGTCTGACGACCCCCTTGGATTCCCCCTAAAGTCGGGGGCTGGTTCGGTTTTAAAATCAACGCGCCGAAGGCGCACCCTTTCAAGGCTCCCCTGTGTAAGGGGAGCTGGCGCGGCGCAGCCGCGACTGAGGGGTTGT
>CAVCTM010000026.1:0-22284 GCA_963605115.1 Pseudobutyrivibrio sp.
CTTCTGACCGCGCCTTTGCTTACTTTCCCCGCGAGGGGCAAAGTAAGTCGCGCCTTCGGCGCGAAACAAATCAAATCTTTGCGCCGCAAGGCGCATTCCATATTTAAACACAAAAAAGCCGCGGAGACTCGCGGCTTTGCCGGTTCACTTTTTCCTCTTCGTCTGCATAAGACTCTCCACAACATACACCGCGACAAGCAGCAAAACCGAGCCCGCCATGACCGCGTACATCGCGCCGATGGAGACGCTTTTTCCGAAGAAATAGAGGTTGCAGTCCACGCTGTCGCGGATGAGCTCCACGACCTCGGCGGGGAAGCCGATGGAGCGCATCTCGGCGAAGACGCCGCGCAGGGTGTGGTTATGGAGCAGGCTGGTGCCGTAAGTTCCCGGCAGGAAGCCGAACACCTTCCGCAGCCCCTCGGAGAAGCTGGAGAGCGGCATATACGCGCCGCAGAGGAAGCCGTAGCCCGCGCTGACGATCGTGCCGACGGCGCTCGCCTGCCCGTCCGTCGAGAGCAGGCAGTTCACAACGGAGGAGAGCGCCGTGCCGAACATCGTGAGCAGAAACACGTCCAGCAGGAGCAGCGCCGCGTCCGCCGCGGAGAGATACCAGCCGACGAGCGCGAGATAGCCGAGGCAGACCGCAGCGGCGGCGAGCGTGACGATCAGGGTGGAGCAGAGCGTCGCGAGGTAATAGCCGAGCCCGATCACGCCGGGGCGCACCGGCGACACGGTCAGGTCGCGGCGCGCGCCGCTCGTCTTGTCGCGGATCATCAGCAGGTTGGAGCAGAACGCCACCGTCACGCAGCTGACCGCGAGCAGCGAGGAGACGAGCTGACCGCCGACGCAGCCGTTCAGCAGCTTGTCCGGCACGCTCGCCCCCGCCGCCGCGAGCGCGGAGCGGAACGAGTCGTCGTAGACGTTTTTCAGAAACGTGCAGTAGAGCACGAGCAGGATCACGGGCGTGATGAGCGAGGAGAAAAAGAGCCCCTTGTCCTTGAAATAAAGCTTGATATCGCGCCGGATGAGCGCAGAGAGTCCCGTCATTTTGCTTCACCTCCGACCAGCTTTTTGCCCGTTACGGCGAGAAACACGTCGTCCATCTTGCCCTTCGTGATCTCGTAGTCGCGGAAAATTTCCGGGTGCGCCAGAATGAGCGCCGTCGCCGCCGCCGTGTCCGCCACCGCGACACGGTAAGCGTCCCGCAGCGGCTCATAGGGCGCGCCGAGGCTGCGTGCCTCGTCCTCGCTGACGCCGTAGAGCGTGATAAAGTCGCCGGTCCACTTGTTTTTCAGCTGGAGCGGCGTGCCCTCGGCGGAAATTCTGCCGTGGTCCAGGATGACAACATAGTCGGCGTCCGCCGCCTCCTCCATGTAGTGCGTCGTGAGGAACACGGTCATGCCCTCGGTCCGCCGCAGCTCCGCGATGAAGCGCCAGAGCGTCGTGCGCGTCTGGGGGTCGAGCCCGGTGGTCGGCTCGTCGAGCACGAGGATGCTCGGCTCATGCAGCAGCGCGCGGGCGACGTCGATGCGCCGGCGCTGGCCGCCGGAGAGCTTTGATAAGGGGCGGTTCAGAAATTCCGTGAACTCCAGCCGCTCCGCAAGATGCGCGACACGCTCCCGCGCCTCCGCGCCGCGGATGCCGTAAAGTGCCGCGCGGCTGAGCAGGTTTTCGCGCGCGGAGAGGTCCTTGTCGAGCGCGCTGCTCTGGAACACGACGCCGAGGCACCGCTTCACCGCGTCCGGCTCCGCGTCGATATCGAGCCCGCAGATGCCGACGCTGCCGCCGTCCTTCGCGAGCTGACCGCAGAGAATGTTGATGGTCGTGCTCTTGCCCGCGCCGTTCACGCCGAGAAAGGCGAACAGCTCGCCCTCCCGCACGGAAAAGCTCAGGTCCTGCACGGCGTGTACGTCCCCGAAGGACTTTTCCAGATGCTGAATGTCAATGACTTTTTCCAAAATGCCTCCCCTTCTTTCTCAAGCCTGCGGACGTCGCGGCGGTGCGCCGTGGACAGCGGCGAGCGCGGCAAATTCGCGGCGGAACGCCGCGCGCAGCGCGCCGTCGTCCAGACCGAGATTCCCTGTGTTTGCAAGGATCGCGAGCCCGTAGGAGTAGTATGTCATGTCCCGGTGGAGCGCCTGCGCAGTCTTCGCGTCGTAGCCGTATTCCTCCGTGATGACCGTGAGGATCTCCGGCAGCAGAACATCCTCCGCGCGCGGACCCGCCTGTCCGCCCTCCAGATACAGCCAGCGAAAAAGCTGGGGCTCCTGCGCCGCGAAGCGGACGAAGCCGAGCCCGTAGCTGCTGTAGCGCGTGTCCTGTCCGCTGCGCTCGCGCAGCAGCTCGCGCACGCGGCGGATGTGCTCCGCGGCGGCGAATTCGGTCAGCGCCGCGCGCAGCTCGTCCATATTGCGGAAGCAGAGATAGATCGGCTGGGTCGAGCAGCCGAGCCGCCGCGCCACGCTCCGCGCGTTCACCGCGCGGAAGCCGCCGGAGCGCAGCACGTCCGCCGCCGCAGCCACGATATCCTCCCGCGTCACTTTTCTGGGAGCTGCCATAATCGTGCCTCCTCATTAAATAACATAGCGTTATTATGGGCGCGTCAGCATCCGCTGTCAAGCGCGCGGCGGAAAAATTCCTGTAAAATTCTCCTGACAAGCCGAATACCTCGCTTTTTGATGTATTCCGCTGAAGGAGGTATTCCATGGACACACAGTTGAAGCGCGGCGTGCTGGACGTCTGCGTGCTGTCGGCGAGCCGGGGGCGGGACTCTTACGGGTATCAGATCATCAAAGACCTCTCGCCCTGCGTCCGTCTCTCGGAATCCACGCTCTACACGATCCTGAAGCGGCTGGAAGCCGCCGGACTGCTGACGGTCCGGAGCGCGGAGCACAACGGCAGACTGCGGAAGTATTACCACATCACCGCTGCGGGCGAGGAACGCATCCGCACATTTTTGGACGAGTGGGAGGAGCTTATGGCGACCTACCGCTTCGTTTCCGGAGAGGAGAGGAAGACCCAAGATGAATAGAGAAGAATTTTTCGCATCGCTCCGGCAGCGGCTCGGTCGAGGACGCCGCTGCGCGCGTGGGAGATCGTGCTGCTGGTGCTCGGCTCACCGAGCTGGCTCTCGCTGCTGCTCACTGCCGCGGCGGTCGTGCTCGCGGTCTATGCGGCGGTCTGGGCGGTCATCGTCTCGCTTTATGCGGTGGACCTCGCGCTCGCCGCGGGCTGTCTCGGCGCGCTCGCCGGGCTTGCGATCGCGCTCTTTATCGGCAGCGGCGCGGCGGCAGGGGCGCTCCTGCGGCTGACCCGCCGCGGAGCCCTCCGGCTGAAGGGCTGCCTCGTGAAAAAGGAGGAAGCTGCATGAATAAAACAAAAAAGCGCTGGCTCCTCGCCGCGCTGATCCTTGTGGTCGCCGGCGGGGTGATCTTTGCCGGGTCGTCCGCCGCGCTGGGCTTTGAATACGGCGCGCTCAGCACCGCGCGCTGCGAGACCGTAACGCATGAAATAAAGGACCGCTTCGACCGCATCGACGTCTCCACCGCGGTCGGGGACGTGCTCCTCGCCCCGGCGGAGGACGGCGTATGCCGCGTCGTCTGCCGCGAGGCGCCGGATAAGCCCCACGCCGTCGCCGTCGAGGGTGGGACGCTCACGGTCCGCTCCGCGGAATCGGGCGCGCGGTTCGGCGTCTTCCTCGACCGCGTGAGCGTGACGGTCTATCTGCCGGAGCGCGCATACGCCGCACTCACCGTCCGCGCCGACACCGGCGATGTTGAGGTCCCCGGCGATCTCCGCTTCGGCAGCGTGGAGCTTTCCGGTAGCACGGCGGACATCCGCTGCGCCGCCTCCGCCGAGGGGTCAATGCGCGTTCAGACCGCGACCGGCAGCGTCCGGCTCGGCGACCTCAGCGCCGGAGCGCTCACGGTCAGCGTCGGCACCGGGGAGAGCACGCTCTCCGGCGTCCGCTGCCGCAGCCTCCGCGCCGAAGCCACGACCGGCGATCTGAACCTGCGCGACGTCATCGCCGAGGGGGAGCTCAGTCTGCGCACCACGACCGGCGACATCCGCCCCGACCGCTGCGACGCCGCCTCGCTCGCCATCGCCGCCACGACCGGCGACGTCAGCGGCACGCTCTGCTCCGAAAAGCAGTTCACCGCCCGCACCGGCACCGGCGACGTCTCCCTCCCCGCATCCGCCTCCGGCGGCAGCTGCGACATCGAGACCACGACCGGGGATATCCTCATAGAAATCGCGTGAGATCACAAAAAAAGCGGACGCCCACCGGGCGTCCGCTTTTTTTGTGATCAGCGCCGCGAAGCGGCACAAATTTAAAGGCCTCCCTGTGCAAGGGAGGCTGTCACGGCGTAGCCGTGACTGGAGGGTTGTAAGCTTCCGAGATATCCAAGTTTGGCGTTTGCGCAAGCTCGGTAACAACCCCTCAGTCGCGCTTCGCGCGCCAGCTCCCCTTGCACTTCGGGAGCCTTTAAAGCGCTTCACGCCCGCTTGACGGTCAGGTAGAACGCGCTGCCTGTTCCCGGCTCGCTTTCTGCCCAGAGGCGCTCGCGGAGGGTGTCGGCGGCTTCGCGGGCAATGGCAAGACCGAGCCCGCTTCCGCCGCGGCTCCCGGCGCAGCGGTAAAAGCGCTCAAAAACATGGGGCAGGTCCTCCGCGGCGATGCCGCAGCCGTTGTCGCGGACGCAGAAGGTGAGCTGGGTGCGCCCCGCCTCCGCCTCCAGCCGGATCGTCCCGCCGGGGCTGACATATTTCAGCGCGTTGTCGAGCAGGCACTCCAGGATCTGGCGCACCGCCGCCGCGTTCGTCCAGAGCGCCGGCAGCGCCTCCGCCTCCGGCGGCGGCAGGAACGCGATCCCGGCGCAGTCGCAGAGCATGGCGTATTTCTCCGCGGCGGGCGCGAGCACCTCCGCGGCGGGAACGGCGGTCTTCTTCACGCGCTCCCGGCTTTGCAGGCGGCTCAGCTCCAGGATCTCCTGCACCATGTGGCTCTGCTGGTTCATCTCCTGCAATATCATGCCGTAATACACCCGCTGGCGCGTGGTGTCCAGATCCTCCACGTCGCAGAGCGTCTCCGTCAGCGTCTTGACTGCCGCAATGGGCGATTTCAGTGCGTGGGTGACGTTCGCGATATAGTTCCGCTGCACCTGCTCCAGCTTCTCGCGCTTGCGCAGGTAGAGCAGGATGATATAGGCGCTCAGCCAGTAAAAGAGCGTGAAATAGCCGACGTAACCGAAGATCGCCTCCGGGAGATCCATCAGATTCTTGATGATGAACGCCCCGCCGGTGACGGCGCCGTTTTCGCAGACCGGCGCGCCGGCGACGACGAGGATGTCGTTGAAATCGCGCGAGGTCTCCCTGCCGAAGGCGGGGCGGAAAAAGCTCTTTCCGTTTTGCAGACGCTCCATGTATTTCCCGACGTCGAGCCCAAAGCCGACGGACTGACGCGGATTGGTCGGCTTGATGTGAAGCAGCAGCCTGCCGTCGGCATCGCAGACAATGATGCGCGTGTTCGGACCCGCCATGGCGCGGAGCGTGTCCGTCTCGCCGAGGACATATTCCGCCGCGATCGCCTCGGCGCGCCCGCGGAAATAGCCGCGCTGCTTATAGATCGGCCAGAGACTGACCGCGAAGCCGCCGACCGCGAGCCCGGCAAGGTAGAGCAGCAGCATCGCGGCGGCGCGCCAGCCCGGTTTTCTCAGCAGCCGCTTCATGCCCGCGCCTCCAGCCGGTAGCCGACGCCGTAGATCGTCGCGATGGCGAAATGGACGCCGGGGCGGGCGAGCTTCTGGCGCAGGGAGCGGATCATGGTGTCGATCACGCGCGTGTCGCCGAAATAGTTATAGTCCCACACGGCGTTTAAGATCATCTCCCGCGTCAGCACGCGCCCGACGTTCGCCGCCATATACGCCAGCACCTCCAGCTCCTTCGGCGAAAGGCGCACCTCCTCGCCGCCGACGAAGACCTGATAGGAGTCCGGCAGCACGGTCAGCTCCGCGACGCGGAGCGTTTTCGGCTCCTCCCGCGGGTTCAATCGCCGCAGGGCGCGCTTGATGCGGATCGTCACCTCGCGCGGGGAGAAGGGCTTTACCACATAGTCGTCCGCGCCCGTCTCCAGCCCGCGGACGCGGTCGTCCTCCTCGCCGCGCGCGGAGAGCATGATGATATAGACGTCGCTGCGCCGGCGGATCTCGCGGCAGACCTCGAAGCCATCCATGCCGGGGAGCATCACGTCCAGCAGCACGACGTCCACGTGAAATTTCCGCAGCCGCTCCAGCGCCGTCTCCCCGTCGTAAGCGGAGACGACGAGGAAGCCCTGCTCGCTTAAGTAGCTCGCAAGCCCGTCGTGCAGCGCCTTACTGTCGTCGCAGAGGAGTACGGTCGGTTTTTCCATAGCCTTTCCCTCGCTTTCTTTCCGCGCCCATTATACCACCCCGCCCGCCGCGCGGCAAGGAGGGTACCTGTCATCCTCACATTTTTCTCAGAATCTCTTCACATTTCCCACACAATTTCCTGCTAAACATGGGCTCAAGGTTGGCGAGAACGACGAAAATCAGCCCTCGCCGCACCGGGATTTTAAGTCAAATCGGAAAGAAAAGGAGACCATCTGTATGAAAAAGCTACGCAAAGCTCTGCTGCTCGTACTGGTCGCGGCGCTTCTGAGCGTCTCGGTACTGGCGGCGACGGGCGTCGTGGACGCCAAGCTCACCTACCGCGGCATCAGGATCACGCTCGACGGCGAGACCGTCGAGCCCAAGGACGCGGACGGAAACAGCACCGAGCCGTTTATTCTGAACGACAGCACCTATCTCCCCGTCCGCGCCCTCGCCGAAGCCCTCGGCTGCACGGTGCTGTGGGACGACGCGGCGAGCACGGTGCGCATCTACAAGGACACCGTTCCCGCGGACACGGCGATCCGGAGCGTCAAGGCGCTCGGCTTCGTGGACGTCGACGGACCGAAGGTGAAGGCGGTCGCCGTGGAGTATGCCTATGATCTCAGCGGCGTGAAGGTCGATAAGGACACCTTCGCCCTTGAGCTGAACGACACCTCCGTCGCCGTCAACGCCCACAGCCGCAACTTCGGCAGCGGCGAGATCGGCGACATCACCCGCGTTTACGTCAACGACAAGCCGGAGGTCAGCGCCGACGGCGGCAGCGGCAAGGGCAATTACGTCATCCTTGAGGTCTATACCGATTATCAGCACGGCAGCGAGCAGACCTTCACGAGCAGCATGTGCGTCGGCGTGAAGCAGCTTACCGAGCTGACCGCGGCGGGGACGAAGATCGCCCCCAGCATGGAGATGACGAAAAACTACGCGATGAACGAGGTCTACAACGAGTGGAAAAAGCAGTGGCAGACCAAGAAGGAGGTCAACGACGGCGCTTACGCCATCGAGGGCATTGAGGGCTTCCGGTACTTCTACACCGGCGCGAAGGCGGAGAAATATCCGACGGACGGCGCGGCGTTCCATGTGGACCACTGCTTCAGCGAGCAGACCGGTCTTTACGAGGACATCGACCTCGCCTACGCCCTCTGGGTCCCCGCCGACTGGCACGCGGACGGGCGCTATGCGATGGTCACGTTGGAAAACCCCGCCGCGAACGCCGGGACCCACCCGATGGAGTCCGTGCTCCAGACCCGCGGTCCCTCCGTTTATATCTCCGACTGGGCGCAGGAGCTCGTGAAAAAGACCCACGGTCTGGACGGCCTCATCGTCGTCGTTCCGACCGTGACCCAGCGCGTGAACGACAACGGCGGCACGCCCGCGGAGTATGAGGCGGTCGTGCAGCTCTGGGACACGCTGATCGAAAAATACAGCGTGGACCCGGACTATGTCTACGGCACCGGTCAGTCCGTCGGCGGTATGATCCTCGCCGAGACGAACCGCAGCCGCGACAACTTCTTCGCCGGCATCTGGATGTTCGAGAACCAGTGGGCGCAGAACTACAACAAGGACGGCGTGTTCGCCCGCGGCATGATGGCGTCGGACTACAAGGAGACCGCCCAGAACACCACGCGCCACTATTACCGCATCAACGACGCCATCACGTGGAACTACCACTACGACAACGACGGGAACAGGTCCTATGACGACCATGACCCGTATAACTACTATTACCTCATCTCCGACGACAACATCCTCATCACGAACCATTCCGGCAACAGCCTCTCCGTCAACACCTGGACGGAGCTGAACTACCTCTACAGCGACCTCGCCGGCTACACGATCCCGCGCTGCATCGTGGACGCCAACGCCGATCTGGAGGAGCAGGATGCGCAGATGCGCGCCTTCCTGAAGGACACCGAAAACCGGCAGGGCATCTACTGGGTGACGTTCCAGGACGGCTCCAACGGCTACTCGCCGCGCCGCCTCACCGCCGGCTATGAGTGGCTGCTGACCCGGAGCCGCAGGACCGAGATGGAGCGCGCGAAGCTCGACCTCAACAAGCCCTTCGAGCTCGCCGGGACCCAAATTCAGGACGAAAGCCGCCTCGTGAACGCCTTCGTCGCCCCCGGCACGGAGCAGCCGTTTTACTACCTGACCGGCAAAGCCGGCGCGGGCACGCAGTTTTACAACACCTCGTGGCTGAATCTCAGCAAGGTCTGCGACGCCGTCGGCGGCTGGCTGCCGGAAGGCATGAGCTGGCAGACCGGCGTCAGCGCCGCGAAGATCACCGGCGTGACGCCCATCGTCGAAAACGGAAAGCTGACCGCCGTCGCCATCGGCTATGACCGGAACATGGCGGGCGCGAAGATCTTCCTCGCGGGCGACGCCGTTGAAAACAGCCGCGGCGCGGCTTATCCCGATTACTTTGTGACACGCGGCAGCTACGCGCTCTTTGACGGCGCGGCGGAGCTGAACGCAGCGCTCACGAACGCCTATATCTCCGCTGCCCCGGTGCGCTCCGGTGCAGCCCGCGGGACCGGCTCC
Source organism: Pseudobutyrivibrio sp. (assembly GCA_963605115.1). Classification (GTDB taxonomy): domain Bacteria; phylum Bacillota; class Clostridia; order Oscillospirales; family Oscillospiraceae; genus SVKR01. The sequence continues at coordinate 8,949 of CAVCTM010000026.1, forward strand.
GGCAATTACGTCATTCTGGAGCTTGAGCCCGTCGCCGCCCCCGCCGCGCTCGGCGTCCGCCAGCTCTCCTCCGTCTGGACGGCGACCGCCATCGCGATCCCCGGCACGACGATCTACCGTTGATTTTTTCCTCATTCCTTCATCTCACCCCAGCGCGATCCCCCGGTCCGAACGGACCGGGGGATCATTTTTTGTAAAGCCTTTGTAAAATCATCGCGCGGGTGCTTTTCTTTGCGCGCGGGCGGTGGTAGAATGGCGCAAATGCTGATCGGAGGGGTTTTTTATGGCTTATCAGAGAATTTTGACGGTGCAGGACATTTCCTGCGTGGGGCAGTGCTCGCTGACCGTGGCGCTGCCGATTTTGTCCGCCTGCGGGCTGGAGACGGCGGTGCTGCCGAGCGCGGTGCTCTCCACCCACACGGGCGGCTTTTCCGGCTGGACCTTCCGCGATCTGACGGAGGACATGCCCACCGTCCGCGTCCACTGGGAGCGCGAGGGGCTGCGCTTTTCCGCGGTCTACACCGGCTATCTCGGCTCCGCGGCGCAGATCGGCTACGTGCTGGATATCGCGAACACGCTCTGCCGCCCGGAGGGGCTGCTCATCGCGGACCCCGCGATGGCGGATAACGGGAAGCTCTACCCCGGCTTTGACGACGCCTTTGTCGCGGCGATGTGCCCGCTCGCGGCGGCGGCAGACTATGTGCTGCCGAACGTGACGGAGGCGTGCCTGCTCTCCGGAACGCCTTACCGCGAGACCTATGACAAAGCGTATATCGACGCGCTGCTGCGCGCCGTCGCCGCGCCGGGGCAGACCGTGGTGCTCACGGGTGTCAGCTTCGACGCGGAGACGACCGGCGTCATGGTCTTCCGGGACGGCGCGGCGGAATATTACCGCCACAAAAAGCTCGCGACCGGCTGCCACGGCACGGGCGACGTGTTCGCCTCCGCCTTCACCGGTGCGCTGCTGGGCGGCAGGAGCCCGATCGACGCCGCGCGCATCGCGGCGGACTTCGTCGTGGCGTGCATCGAACGCACCGTGCAGGACCCGGAGCACTGGTACGGCGTAGAGTTCGAGCCGGAGCTTCCAGCCCTGCTCCGCGCGCTGGGGAAGGTGTAAGATACAAGAATTGCCCCGCCGGACGGCGGGGCAATTCTTTATAATCTCTTCTTTTTCTTCGCCTTGACGCCGTCGCTGCTGCCGGTGGACTCTCCGAACTGGCGGAGGAGCTCCTTCTGCTCTTTGGTGAGGTTCTTCGGCGTTTCGATGAAGACGGTGACGAACTGGTCGCCGCGGCCGGAGCCGTTTAAGTAGGGAATGCCCTTGCCGCGCAGACGGAAGGTGGTGCCGGTCTCCGTGCCTTCGGGGATATTATACTTCACGCGGCCGTCGAGCGTCGGGACCTCGACCTCCGCGCCGAGCGCCGCCTGCACGAAGGAGATGGGCAGCTCAAGCAGCACGCTGCTGCCGTCGCGCTCGAAGAGCGGGTGCGCCTTCACCGCGACGGTGATGAGCAGGTCGCCGGCAGGACCGCCGTTGAGTCCGGCGTGACCCTGCCCGCGCAGGGAGATGGTCTGCCCGTCGTCGATGCCGGCGGGGATGTTGGCGGAAATGGTGCGCTGGCGGCGGACCTTGCCCTTGCCGCTGCACTTCGGGCAGGGGTCCTTCACGAGCTTGCCGGTGCCGCCGCAGCGACGGCAGGGGTTCGTGGCGCTCATCACGCCGAAGGGCGTGCGCTGCTGGGTGCGGACCGTGCCGGTGCCGTTGCAGTCCGGGCAGGTCTCCGGGCTCGTGCCGGGCTTGCAGCCCGTGCCATGGCACTCCTCGCAGTCCTCGATGCGCGGGACCGTGACCTCGCGCTTGCAGCCGAACGCCGCCTCCTCAAAGCTGACGGACACGCGCACGCGGATATTCTCGCCCTTCTGGGGCGCATTGCGCCGCTGGGCGCTTCCGCCGCCGAAGCCGCCGCCGAAGATGTTGCCCAGAATATCGCCGAGGTCGCCGAAGTCTCCGAAGCCGCCGAAACCGCCGCCGTAAGCGCCGCCCCCGCCGTAACCGGCGCTGGGGTCGAATGCGGCGTGGCCGAACTGGTCGTATTTCGCCTTCTTGTCCGGGTCGGAGAGGACCTCATACGCCTCGCCGATCTCCTTGAACTTCTCCTCGCACGCCTTGTCGCCGGGGTGGAGGTCCGGGTGATACTCCTTCGCGAGCTTGCGGTAAGCCTTCTTGATCTCGTCGTCGGAGGCGCCCTTGCTCAGTCCGAGCACCTCGTAATAATCACGTTTATCAGCCATAAGCTTGCTTCCTTACAAAAAACGCGGATTTCGCCGAAGGCGGGTGCCCGCCTTCGGCGATTGCTGGTTTTCCCAGAGGATCAGGATCTTACTTCTTGTCCTTGTCGTCGTCCACGACGGTGTAGTCCGCGTCGTAGTACTGCTGGCCGCCGTTCGCACCCTGATCGCCGCAGCTGCCGCAGTCGCCGCCGCAGTTGGCTGCGTTCGGGTCGCCCTGCGGGGCGGCGTTCTGGTAAAGCTTCTCGCTGACCTTATAGAACACCTGCGTGAGCGCCTCGGTCTTGGCTTTGATCGCCGCCGTGTCGCTGCCGGAGAGGGCGGTCTTCAGCTCGGCGAGCGCGGCTTCGATCTCGCTCTTGTCGCCGGCTTCGATCTTGTCCTTCATCTCTTCGAGGGTCTTCTCGGTCTGATAGACCATCTGATCGCCCTGATTGCGGACGTCGACCTCTTCCTTCTTCTTGGCGTCCTCGGCGGCGTACTGCTCCGCCTCGCGGACCGCCTTGTCGATGTCGTCCTTGCTCATGTTGGAGGAGGACGTGATGGTGATGTGCTGCTCCTTGCCGGTGCCGAGGTCCTTGGCGGAGACGTTCACGATGCCGTTGGCGTCGATGTCGAACGTGACCTCGATCTGGGGGACGCCGCGGCGCGCCGGGGCGATGCCGTCCAGATGGAAGCGGCCGAGGGACTTGTTATACTGCGCCATCTCGCGCTCGCCCTGAAGGACGTTGACCTCCACGCTGGTCTGGAAATCCGCCGCGGTGGAGAACACCTGGCTCTTCTTGGTCGGGATGGTGGTGTTGCGCTCGATAAGCTTGGTGCAGACGCCGCCGAGGGTCTCGATGCCGAGGCTCAGCGGGGTGACGTCCAGCAGGAGGATGCCCTCGACGTCGCCGCCGAGAACGCCGCCCTGGATCGCCGCGCCGATGGCGACGCACTCATCGGGGTTGATGCCCTTGAAGCCCTCCTTACCGGTGAGGCTCTTGACCATATCCTGGACCGCCGGGATGCGGCTGGAGCCGCCGACGAGCAGGACCTTGCTGAGGTCGCTCGCCTTCAGACCGGAGTCGGAGAGCGCCTGCTTGACCGGGCCGGCGGTCTTTTCGACCAGAGAGGCGGTCAGCTCGTTGAACTTTGCGCGGGTGAGCGTGACGTCCAGATGCTTCGGGCCGTTCGCGTCCGCGGTGATATAGGGCAGGTTGATGTTGCTGCTGGTGACGCCGGAGAGCTCGATCTTGGCTTTCTCGGCAGCCTCCTTCAGACGCTGCATCGCCATTTTGTCGCCGCGCAGGTCGATGCCGTCGGTCTTCTTGAACTCGCCGAGCAGATACTCCACGATCGCCGCATCGAAATCGTCGCCGCCGAGACGGTTGTTGCCCGCCGTGGCGAGGACCTCGATCACGCCGTCGCCGATCTCCAGAATGGAGACGTCGAAGGTGCCGCCGCCGAGGTCATAGACCATGATCTTCTGATCCTGCTCCTTGTCGATGCCGTAAGCCAGCGCAGCGGCGGTCGGCTCGTTGATGATGCGCTTGACGTCGAGACCGGCGATCTTGCCGGCGTCCTTCGTTGCCTGACGCTGGGAGTCCGTGAAGTAAGCCGGAACGGTGATGACCGCCTCGGTGACGCTCTGACCCAGATAAGCCTCGGCGTCCGCCTTCAGCTTCTGGAGGATCATCGCGGAGATCTCCTGCGGGGTGTAGTTCTTGCCGTCGATGCTGACTTTATAGCTGCTGCCCATCTCGCGCTTGATGGAGGAGATGGTGCGGTCCGGATTCGTGACCGCCTGACGCTTTGCGACCTGACCGACCATGCGCTCGCCGGTCTTGGAGAACGCCACGACGGACGGGGTGGTGCGGTTGCCCTCCGCGTTCGCGATGACGACAGCCTCGCCGCCTTCCATCACGGCGACGCAGGAGTTGGTGGTGCCGAGGTCGATACCGATGATTTTGCCCATAATAAAATTCCTCCTGATAAAAAGATGAATGTTTTTCTTAAATTATATTTAGTTCGCGACTTTGACCATGGAAAAGCGGATCACTTTATCGCCGATTTTAAAACCCTTCTGGAACTCCTCGACGATCTCGTTTTCGCCGCGGTCGGGGTCCTCCACGTGCATCACGGCGTTGTGGAGATTCGGGTCGAAGGGCTTGCCGACGCTCTCGATGGGCTCGACGCCGAGCTTCCCGAACACGTCCATCAGCTGGTTGAAGGTCATCTCCACGCCCTTCTTATACGCCTCGTCCGCCGTCTCCGCGCGCAGGGCGCGCTCCAAGTTGTCGTAAACCGGCAGGAAGCGGCTCACCGTGTCCACGCGGACGTCGGTATAGATGCTCTCGCGCTCCTTGACGCTGCGCTTTTTATAATTGTCGAACTCCGCCATCAGCCGGAGATAGCGCTCGCTCTCGGCGGGCTGCTTTTCCGCCTCCGCAGCGGGGGCGGTCTCCTCCGCGGGGGCGTCCCCGGCGGTCTGCTGCTTCGTCTCGTCCCCGGCGGGGGACTCGCTCTTTTTCTTAGCTGCCATTGCTTCCTCCTTGTTTCTTGTCCGTCTGCTCCGGGATCATCAGCTTGCCGAAGCCGGGCAGCGCGTCCGCACCGCTCTCGGCGAGGACCTTGCTGAGCCCGCTGGCGAGGTAGCTGAGCTTTGCAGCCACCCGCGAGTAATCCATTCTGGTGGGACCCACGACGCCGATGACGCCCTGCATCCCGTCCCCCGCGTCATACTTCGCGAGGATGACGCTCGAATCGCGCAGCTCCTCGGCGATGTTCTCCGGTCCGATGAGCACCTTGACCCCGTCGCCGAAGTCCTGCCCCGGCAGGGCGGAGAGATGCTCCGCGTCGGCGAGGTAGCTCATCAGCTCGTGCGCCTTGTCCGGGTCGCGGAACTCCGGCAGCCGGAGCAGCTTACTCTCGCCGGAGATGACCGCCTGCGCACCTTTGCTTTCGCTGAGCGCCTCCATCGCGAAGGCGGCGACCGCCGCGACGAGACCCATCGTGTCTCCCACGGCGCGCTCCGCGCTCGAAAGGAGCACCGGCGTGATCTGGTCCTCCGTCACGTCCGTGAAGCTCGCGTTGCAGACGGTGGAGAGCTTCGTGATCATCGCCTGCTCAACGGAGAAGGGCAGGTGGACGAGCCTGTTTCTGACCTTATTGCTGCCCAGCAGGGCGACGATGATGAAGGTGTTCGCGTCCACATAGATGAGGTCGAAGCGGCGGATGGTGTCCGGCGTCTGCGCCGCGAGCGCCAGCGCGGGATAGTTCGTCATCTCCGCGGCGATGCGTCCGACGTCGCCCATCATCTTGTCGAGCTGCTTGACCTTGAGGTTCAGGCTCCGGTTGAGCTCCTCCGTCTCCTCGATGGAGAGCTTGTGGCGCTCCATCAGCTCGTTGACATAGAGCCGGTAGCCCTGCGCGGTCGGCACGCGGCCGGCGCTCGTGTGCGGCTGGTCGAGATAGCCCATCTCGGTCAGGTCCGCGAGCTCGTTGCGCACGGTGGCTGAGCTGACGTTCAGCCCCGCTTTTTCGGCGATGTGCTTGCTGCCGACGGGCTCGGCGGTGGCGATGTATTCCTCGACGACCGCGGTCAGTATTTTCTTTTTCCGCTCGCTGAGCTCCGCCATTGCGCCTTGCGCCTCCCTTGCTTCGCAGTCGGGCGCGGTGTCTGCTGGCACTCTCGCCCTTCGAGTGCTAATCTACTACACTCCGCCGCGTTTGTCAAGCCCATCGGCGCAAGATTTTACGCTTTATTCATTAAAAAGAGTAAAAGTCGACCCGCCCGCCGATCGGGGCGAACGGGTCATAGGGAGAAAAGAGAAAGGGAGAGACTTCGTCTCAAACGAGACCCGCTTACGCTGGGCTCTCGTTTGAAGGGGAACGCTCCGCTCAGCGCACTCGCTTCGCTCGCACGTTCCCTCCGCGCAGAGTATTTTTCGGCACGCGCGTGTCGCGCCGAAAAATGATTGAATTCTATTCGCGCCTGCGGGCGCGAACTCTGCGAGGCTTTTGGGGTAAGAGTTACTGGATCTCCAGCTTCTTCGCAGCCGGCTTGGTCTCGACCAGCTTCGGCATTTTCAGTGTCAGGACGCCGTCGGCGAAGGTGGCGGACAGACCCTCGGTGTCGATGCCGGTGAGGTCGAAGCTGCGGGAGAAGTTGCCGTAAGAGCGCTCGCAGCGGATATAGTTGCCCTTCTTGTCCTTCTTTTCATACTCGCTGTGGCGGGCGGCGGTGATGGTCAGATAGTTGTCCTCGATGTCGATGCTGATGTCCTCCTTCTTGAAGCCGGGCAGATCCGCCTCAAGGATGAACTCCTTGCCGTCGTCGCGGATGTCGGTCTTGAACGAACCGGTGCTGCTCTCGCCGAAGAACTGGCGCTCCATTTCCTCCATCGCCTGGAAGGGGTTGAAGGAGCTGATCTCGTGATGTCTGTTATAAGGGGTAAGGAACATAGTAAAGACCTCCGTTCGTATATCGTATCATTCTTAAACCAAACTTTCCGTTCCTCCGGGGCTCATCACTCTCTGTCCCCCTCGGAACAATTCTTATGATACCCATCGTCTGTGAACAAATATACGCATTTTTGTGAACAGACTGTGAATTTTAGCACTCGCCGGTCGAGAGTGCTAAAAAATCAAAAACCGTGGACTTTTCAAAAGTTTTCGGAAAAAATAAAGGGAAATCCGCCGCGGGCGGCGAATAGGGTGTTGTAGAGTTTTTTCACGGCGCTTTATTCGCCGTCATTTTTTGCCGGAAAGGTGGGAGAGCGATGCCCTGTCTGAGAGAGGAGCGCGAGGCGCTGGAGCGGGTCCTGGTGGGTCCGAACGGGGTCCTTGCCGCGGAGAGCGCGGGGCGGCTGCGCCCGGAGCCGGAGTGCCCGATCCGCACCTGCTTCCAGCGGGACGTGGACCGCATCACCCACGCCAAGGCGTTCCGGCGCTTGAAGCACAAGACGCAGGTCTTTTTGCAGCCGGAGGGCGACCATTACCGCACCCGCCTGACCCACACGCTGGAGGTCACGCGCTTGGCGCGCACGGCGGCGCGGGCGCTGCGCTTGAACGAGGACCTCGCGGAGGCGATCGGTCTCGGTCATGACCTTGGTCACACGCCCTTCGGACACGCGGGCGAGCGCGCGCTGCGCGAGCTGATGCCCGGCGGGTTCCACCACTACGAGCAGAGCCTGCGCGTTGTGGACCGGCTGGAGAAGGACGGGCAGGGTCTGAACCTCTGCTATGAGACGCGGATGGGCATTCTGAACCACACCTACGGCGCGCCGGACGACACGATGGAGGCGACCGTCGTCCGCTTTGCCGACCGCATCGCCTACATAAACCACGACCTGGACGACGCCGAACGCGCCGGGATATTGACGGAGGAGGACGTTCCCCGCTCCATCCGGGAGGCGACCGGCAGCCGCACGAGCGAGCGCATCAACGCGATCCTGACCGACCTCATCGAAAACAGCGCCGGCGGCAGGGTGCAGCTGAGCGCGCCGATGGCGGATATTTACGACGAGTTCCACAACTTCATGTTCGACGCCGTTTACCGCAACCCGACGGCGAAGGGCGAGGAGAGCAAGGTCAAGGGCATTTTAAGCGGCATTTTTGAGCACTATCTGGACCGTCCGGACCAGCTTCCGGCGGAGTTTCAGGCGATCGCCCGCACCGACGGGCTGGAGCGCGCCGTCTGCGACTATATTGCCGGCATGACGGACACCTTTGCCCTCGCGGAGTTCAGCCGCATCTTCATCCCCGCGAGCTGGAGCGTCAAGTAACTTTTTTTCGGGAAAGGAGGCACGCATGGCGTTTTCCGAGCAATTTTTACAGGAGCTTGCCGACCGCAACGACATTGTGGACGTTGTCGGCAGCTATGTACGCCTCACGAAGCGCAGCGGCTCCAACCTTTTCGGGCTCTGCCCCTTCCACAGCGAAAAAACGCCGTCGTTCTCCGTCTCGCCGGACCGCCAGATCTACCACTGCTTCGGCTGCGGCAAGGGCGGCAGCGTCATCAACTTTATTATGGAGATCGAAAACCTCTCCTTCCCGGACGCGGTGGCGTTTCTTGCGCGCCGCGCAGGGATGGAGCTGCCCGCGGAAAACGAGGACGCCCAGCGTTCCCGCCGGCGGCGGGAACGGCTGCTCTCGCTCAACCGCGCCGCCGCGCGGTTTTTCCACGAGGCGCTGCGCGCCCCCGGCGGTGCGCCGGGCAGGGCGTATATCGAAAAGCGCGGCATCGGCGGTAAGATGGTGACGAGCTTCGGGCTCGGCTTCGCCGCGGATGCGTGGTATGACCTGACCGACGCGATGCACGCGCTCGGCTACGAGGACTTCGAGCTCGTGGACGCCGGGCTCGCGAACCCGAACAAGACCGGCAAGGGCGTCCACGACATTTTCCGCAACCGCCTCATGTTCCCCGTCATTGACGTCCGGGGCGACGTCATCGGCTTTTCCGGCAGAATTTTAGGCGACGGGGAGCCGAAATATCTCAACACGCGCGAAACGCCGGTTTTCAGCAAGTCCCACAATCTTTTCGCGCTGAATCTGGCAAAAAAGTCCAAAAGCGGATATATTTTGCTCGTCGAGGGCAACATAGACGTGGTTTCGCTGCATCAGGCGGGGTTCGACAGCGCCGTCGCCTCGCTCGGCACGAGCCTGACGCCGGAGCAGGCGCGGCTCATCTCGCGCTATGTCAAGGAGGTCGTCATCGCCTACGATAACGACGGCGCGGGTCAGAAGGCGAGCCAGCGCGCCATCGGCATTCTCGAAAATCTGGACCTCAAGGTCCGCGTGCTGCAAATGCAGGGCGCGAAGGACCCGGACGAATTTATCCGCGCGCGGGGACCGGACGCCTTCAAGAATCTCATCGAGGGCTCGGCGAACCACATCGAGTACCGCCTCGGCGCGATCGAGCCAAAATATGACCTCACGAGCGACGAGGACCGCGTCGCCTATCTGAAGGAGGTCGCCGGCATCATCGCAGAGCTGCCCTCCCCGGTCGAGCGCGAGGTCTACACCATGCGCGCGGCGGAGAAGGCGGGCGTTGCCAAGACCGTCCTTGCCGACGAGGTCGAGCGCGCGCGCAAAAAGAAGCTCTCCGGCGCGCGGCGGCAGGCGGAGCGGGACGCGGTGCGCGCCGTTACCGCGGCGGCGCAGCCCCAGAGCCGCGCCCTGCGCTATGAAAACCCCCGCTCGGCGCTCGGCGAGGAGGGCGTCATCCGCCTCGCGGTGCTCGACCCTGCGCTGCTTGACGGCGTGGACCTCGCGCCGGAGGAGTTTTCCAGTCCGATGCTCGCGCGGCTTTACACGATCCTGCGCGAAAAGGCGGCGGCGCATGCCCCGCTCTCCCTCGCGGCGCTGAGCGCAAGCTTTACACCGGAGGAGATCGACCACATCACCGCCATGCTGCAAAAGCCGGAGGTGCTCGCAAGCGGCAGGAAGGCGATGGCGGATTACATCGGCGTGATCAGAACAGAGCGCGAGAGCGCGGCGTCCACCGAGGACCTGCGCGCCTTCGCGGAGAAACTCAGAAATAAAAAAGGATATGGTGGGTAAAAATGGCTGAAAAGAAAAAGAACGACGTGATGACCAGCGAAAACGCGGATCTGGAGGCGCAGGCGGACGCTCTGCTCGCCGCCGCGGACGGAGGGGACACCGTGCCCTTCACGCTCATCGAGATGCCGCCGGAGAAGGCCGAAAAGAAAAAGGCCGCCCGCAAGACCGCGAAGGTCAAGGAGCCCGCCGCCCCCGCCCAGCCGGAGAAAGCGCCGGAGGAGGTCTTGAACGAACTGCTCGAAAAGGGCAAAAAGGCAGGGCAGCTCACGAACAAGGAGCTCGAAGTCCTCGAAACGCTGAATTTAGACGCCGAGGCGACCGAAAAATTCTACGAGTCGCTCGAAGCAAACCGCATCGAGACCATCATCGAGGACGACGATTTTCTCCCGCCCGTGGACGATCTGGATATCCTGCCGGAGCTGGAGGAGCTTCAGGAGCTTGAGGAGGTCACGGAGGAGGATATCCTCGACACCGACTCCATGGCGGACAGCTTTTCCACGGACGACCCGGTGCGCATGTACCTCAAGGAGATCGGCAAGGTCGCGCTGCTGACGCCGGAGGAGGAGATCGACCTCGCCAAGCGCATGGCGGAGGGCGACGAGGAAGCCAAGCACCGCATGGCGGAGGCGAACCTGCGCCTTGTCGTGTCCATCGCGAAGCGCTATGTCGGCCGCGGCATGCTCTTCCTCGACCTCATTCAGGAGGGCAACCTCGGACTTATCAAGGCGGTCGAAAAGTTCGATTACACCAAGGGCTATAAGTTCTCCACCTACGCCACATGGTGGATCCGGCAGGCGATCACCCGCGCCATCGCGGATCAGGCGCGCACGATCCGCATCCCGGTCCACATGGTGGAGACCATCAACAAGGTCATCCGCGTCTCCCGCCAGCTGCTTCAGGAGCTGGGCCACGACCCCAGCGCCGAGGAGATCGCCGCGGAGATGAACATGCCGGTCGACAAGGTGCGCGACATCCTCAAGATCGCGCAGGAGCCCGTCTCGCTTGAGACCCCGATCGGCGAGGAGGAGGACAGCCACCTCGCGGACTTCATCCCCGACGAGGACGCCAGCGAGCCGGCGGAGGCGGCGTCCTTCACGCTGCTGAAGGAGCAGCTCATGGACGTGCTCAGCACGCTCACCCCGCGCGAGGAGAAGGTCCTGCGCCTGCGCTTCGGTCTGGAAGACGGCCGCACCCGCACGCTCGAAGAGGTCGGCAAGGAGTTCAACGTCACCCGCGAGCGCATCCGCCAGATCGAAGCCAAAGCCCTCCGCAAGCTCCGCCACCCCAGCCGCAGCAAGAAGCTGCGCGACTTTTTGAACTGATAAGAGTCAAACGGAACCCGCTGCGCTGGGCTTCCGTTTGAGGGGAAACGCTCCACTGGAGCGCACTCGCCTCCGGCGAGCACGTTCCTTCCGCGCAGAGTATTTTTCGGCACGCATGTGTCGCGCCGAAAAATGATTGGACTCTATTCGCGCTGCGACGCGCCGAAGGCGCTAGTCCTTTAGGGCGGCAGCGAACTTAAGCAAGGCTCTTTTTACAAGCTGAAAAAGCACCGCCCCGCAGGGGAAAATGATCTGCTCCCTCTATGAGCCGCCGGCTCATGGAGGGAGCATTTGCGCCGTAATTCTGCGCGATAAAGGTGGAAAAGGCGTTGCCGAAATCCTGCACCGGCATATAGGCAAACGCGTCGATCTTCACGGCGTCGGCAAAGGCTGCCATGACAACGGGACCGAAGCTGTTGACAAGCCCCTGCACCATAAGGATGCCGAGATTCATAACCGACTGCTGCACGCATGTCAGCGTGGAAAAGGAGATAATCTCGCGGAAGCGCCCTCTCCGCAGGCAGCGCCCCGTTTCAGCCCGATCACAAACCAGAGATCGAGCACGATATTCAGCACGGCAGAGACCGCCAGAAACGCCAGCGGAATGACGGAATTGCCGATCGCCCGCAAAAAGGAGTCGAAGTAGTTATATTGTGCGGCTCCGCCGCGTTGATAAGGCTTTTTTACTCCGTTTTTCACGCACCTTACCGTGACGCGGCTCGCGCCGCCGGGGGGCAGGTGAAGAGGGTGAGGTCCCACGCGCTGCCGCGCATTTCGCCGACGGCGGTCGGGCGCAGAATCGTGACCTCGGCGACGGCGTAGGTGTGCGTCTCCCCGGCGGCGTCCGTGAAGATCACGGCGTCGCCGACTTCGAGCGCGCCGATCGCGCCGAAATGTCGGCGGAAATTATGCGCCGCGATGCAGAGCCCGCCCTCCGACGCGGTCCCGGCGTAGCGGCAGGGCGACTCCTGAAGCGCGGGGTAGCTCCACTCCGCGCGGACCGGCAGCTCCAGCGCGAGCGCCGGGATCGAGAGATAGCCGATATCGCGCACGCCGCCGAGCTCCACGACGGGCTCCTCCGCCGGAGTCTCCTCTGGCTCCGCTTCCGGCGGCTCCGCCGCGCGCTCGGCGACTGCCTCCGCCAGCGCGGGGAGCACCGCGTCCGACGCGGCGGCGGCTGCCCGCGCCTCGGCGCCGTTATAAAGCTCCAGCGCGAGCGCCGCCGCCACGCAGAGCGCGCCGAGCGCGATCAATATGCTTCCGAGGCGCTTACTCATCCCGCCGCCTCCCGCACCATAGCCCCGCGGCGGCGAGCGCGAGTCCCAGCGCCGCGAGCACCGGGACGGACCAGCGGAGTTGCCCCGTCTGGGGCAGCGTTTCGTCCGTGCCGGAGGGCTCCCCGGTCGGCGCGGGCGTCGGGGTCGGGACCTCGGAGGGCTCCGGCGTCGGGACCGGGGTCTCCGCCGGCTACGGCGTTGGCTCCGGCGAAGGCGCGGGCGTCGGCTCCGGGACCAGCTCCGGCGGGTCGGGGAGGGCGCTGCGCGCTAATTTCGGCAGCGCCGCGGCATCATAGTCCCAGCTCTCCCCGTCGCTGTCGAGCGCCGGGAGCGCGAGCAGACCCGGCGCGCAGCGGTATTCCCAGCCGCCGGACGCGGCGGCGTCCGCCATCACGAGATAGAGCCCCGGCATAAGCCCCGAAAATGCCGCCGCGCCCTGCGCGTCCGTCGTCTCCGCGGCGCAGGGGACGAGATGCTCCGCCGAGGCAAAGCACGCGAGCGCGTCCGCCGCCGCAGCGAGGTCCTGCGCCGCGCCGAGCGCGCCGAGGTCTGCGCCGCTCGGCGCAAATTCCGCCGTCAGCGCCCAGCGTCCGAGCTCGTCGGGCGCCGCAGCGCGGTAAAGCGCGAAGCGCATCCCCGGAACGGCGGCGCCGTCAAGCCTCGCCGTCAGCGTCAGAGAGCACGGCGTCTCCGGGTCCGGGCGTGCGAGCGCCGCCGCTCGGAGCGGGAGGAGCAGCGCCGCCAGCAGCGCCGCGAGGCGCGTGATCCGATTTTTCCGGCGGCGTGTCATGGTCCGGTCTGCCTCCTTTCCTCTTTTTCCTTTAGGCCTTTGTAAAACTCCGAAAACACAGTAATATCAATGGTTTCGGAGCATACGACCTGTTAATTTTCCTCCACTTTTAT
>CAVCTM010000027.1:0-2703 GCA_963605115.1 Pseudobutyrivibrio sp.
GCTCCCACAGTTAAAACGCTGGACCTAAGATGCGGGAGGGGTTCCAAGGGGGTCGTGAGACCCCCTTGGTCGTTGCGGGGGAGGATTGTTAAGGAGGGACCCAATCGAAAGGGTCCCTCCTTAACTGTGCCTTTGCCTTCTTTCCCCACAGGGGGAAAGAAGGTCGCGTCCTGCGGACGCGAAACATATTCAATTTGCGCCAAAGGCGTATTCAATATTAAAAACCCCGCGCCCTTGGGACGCAAAATCCCCTCGCAAAACCGGCATTTTCCAGCCCCTTGCCGCATAAGTATCAACCAAAACCGCAACTTAGGGAGGAAAACACCGATGCCTTATGAGGAAAAAGCGAAAGCCGCGCAGCCGAAGCGGGCGCATGATGTGTCTCTGAAATCCCGCCGCCGCCTGCTGCTCAGCGGCGTGGAGGAGGTCGAGAGCTTCGACGAGCACGAGATCGTGATGCAGACGACGGAGGGCTCGCTCACGCTGCGCGGCGAGGGGCTCTGCGTCGGCGGGCTCAGCACGGAGACCGGCGAGCTGAGCGTGGAGGGGCTCGTCACGGAGCTGTGCTACGAGGACACCGCGCCGCGCGGCGGCTTCTGGGCGCGGCTTTTCCACTGATGGGTCTCGCGCTGCCGCTGCGCGATCAGGCGATGGTCTGCGCGGCGGTGCTGCTCGCGGGAATGGCGCTCGGCGCGGTCTATGACCTGCTGCGCGTGCTGCGCACGGGGCGGGGCGCGCTCGCCGCGCTCGGCTGCGATGCGCTGTTCTGCCTGCTCTTTGCGTTCACGCTCTTCGCGCTCGGCATGGGACCGGGGGAGGGGCGGCTGCGGCTTTTCATGCCGCCGCTGCTGCTCGCCGGGGGCGCGGCATGGATCGCGCTGTTCGGCGCGCCGGAGCGCCGCGCAGCCCGCCGGGGGCTTCGCCTTATGCGCCGCGCAGCCGCACCGGTGAAAAAACTTCGCGCACCGGCGGAAAAAATCAAAAAAACTGCGAAAAAATGGTTTACAATAACGAAAAATTGGTTTACAATAATAGCCACAAAACGCAAAGACGGCGCAGCGCGCCCCGCAGCTCCGGAGGAAACGGAAGATGAAACTCAAACGGTCCAGTATCTTTACCAAGATCGTGCTCCTCGCCCTGATCGTTTACGCGACGATCAGCCTCGTGAACACGAAAAACCGCGCCGCGGAAGCGGAGGCGGACCGCGTGGTGCTTCAGGCGCGAGTGGACGCGATGCTCCAGGAAAACGCCGAGCTGGAGTACGACATTGAGCACGCCGGCGACCCGGACACCATCGCCGAGATCGCGCGCACGAAGCTCGGACTCGTCATGCCCGGTGAAAAGATCTTTTACGACGTCAATAACTGAGAAAAAATAAACCCCGCTGCCGGGAGTGACCGGCGGCGAGAGAGGAAAACAAAACGCATGCAGCTTGAAGTGGGCTCCATTCTGGAGGGCCGTGTCACGGGGATCACCGCCTTCGGCGCGTTCGTCGCGCTGCCGGGCGGGAAGAACGGGCTCGTCCACATCTCCGAGGTCGCGAATACATACGTCAGCGACATCAACGCTTATCTCAAAAAGGACCAGACCGTCAGTGTCAAGGTCCTCTCCGTCACGCCGGAGGGCAAGATCAATCTCTCCATCCGGCAGGCGCAGCCCGGCGCACCGGAGCGCCGCCCCCAGCGTCCGCAGCAGCAGCGCGCCCCGCGGACGGACGCCAAGCCCGCGCCGCGCCCCGCTGCCCCCGCAACGGCGTCCCAGCCCGCCGGCGGCTATGTTCCGCGCTCCTCCGGCGACCAGAGCTTCGAGGACAAGCTCAAGCTTTTCATGCAGGAATCCGATCGCAAGATCTCCGGCAGCCGTATCTACGACCAGCAGAAAAAGAGCGCGCGGCGGAGAAAATAAAGGCAATAAGGCAGTGAGATCCTCACTGCCTTATTTTAAACGAAAGACGCAAAGAAAGGGGAATACCCATGAAGATCTACGACATCACCCGTGCGCTTCAGGACGCGCCGCTTTATCCCGGATCGGCACCGGCGGTGCTGGAGCCGATCGCGGACATCGAGACGCGCGGCTGGCGCGAAACGCTTGTCACCGCGGGGAGCCATCTCGGTACCCACGCGGACGCGGAGAGCCACTTTCTGCCGGACGGCGCGGCGATCGACGCGATGCCGCTGGACGCTTACTGCGGCGAGTGCCGCGTGCTGACGGTCTCCGCCGGGGAGCGCATCCGTGCGGACGACCTGCGCGGGCGCATTGCCGGCGCAGAGCGCGTCGTGCTCCGCACCGGCGGGCAGCGCTACCTCTGCGAGCAGGCGGCGGAGTATCTCGCCGAATGCGGCGTGAAGCTCGTCGTGACGGACGCGCTCAGCGTCGCCCCGCCGGACAACGAGGCGGCGGTCCACGTCATCCTCGCCCGCGGCGGTGTCGCCATCGTGGAAAACGCCGTGCTGGACGGCGTGGAGGACGGGGAATACCTCATTTTTGCCTTCCCCGCCAAATACGCCGGCTGCGACGCCGCCCCCGTCCGCGCCGTGCTGCTGCAAAGCGATGAGGAACAATAAGTTCCGCGCCCTCCCCGCCGTTCGGCGGGGAGGGCGCTTTCGGTTTGTTGAAATGATCGGAAATGTGCCGCAAAATAAAAAACAATGCCGCGAAGCGGCACCCTTTAAAGGCTCCCCTGTGTAAGGGGAGCTGGCGCGC
>CAVCTM010000027.1:2713-22217 GCA_963605115.1 Pseudobutyrivibrio sp.
CCTCCAGTCAGCCTTCGGCTGACAGCCTCCCTTGCACAGGGAGGCCTTTAAAATGTGCGCCTTCGGCGCTTTTATATACATTTTACCCTTGACCCTCCGGCAATGTCCAGTGGGCGGTCTGGTTGTTCTGTCCCGGCGCTTTGGCGAAGCCTATGGACTCGTAGAGCCGGATCGCGGGGGCGTTGTCCGTGTCCACGTGGAGGATCATTTTTCGCGGGCTGTTTTGCATCATCGCCTCCGCGAGCAGGCGTCTGCCCCAGCCGCGGCGACGGTGGGGCTCCGCGACGAGCAGGTCGAAGACCTCGTTTTCCTCAAAGCCGGTCGTGACGTCCAGATAGCCGACGACGCTGCCGTTTTCGACCGCCAGAAGCGTGCGGAAGCGGTCCTGCGCCTTCATTACTCGCTCCCCGGTCCAGTAGACGTCCCGGCTGTGCATGGCGCAGTACTGCGCCGCATAGCGCCCGCTGAGCGGCGTAATGCCGCTCGTGTCGACACCGGCGGGCGGACAGTCCGCCGTCATCAGCTGCTGCTCCGGGTCGAACGCCGCCCCGCGCCTCTCCAGCTCCGCCTTCAAAATCGCGTCATCCGGACTGAACACAAAGTCCGCGCCATAGCCGGGATAGCGCTGCGACAGAGAGTCGAACGCCTCAGCATAGGCGTCCCGCTCGCGCGAGAGCCCCGTCAGCATCTCCAGATAGCGCTCGTCCGGGAGGACGAGGAAGGCAAAGAGCCCGGTCATCTCCCCACCGCGCCGGACGCCGAGGACGCAGTGGTGCGCCGGGTCATCGATCGCGCGGATCAGGCGCTCCGGCTCGCAGTGAAAGCCCGCGGCAAAGTCCCGGCACCGGGCATAGTCTTTGATGATCTCGATCATGGTTTCCTCCAAGAATAAGAAAAAGGCGGCATCCGGCGAAAAGTGCCGGGTGCCGCCCTTTTTCGTTTTGTCAGCCTTCCTTCGCGTACTGGAAGTCGTGGGCGTCCTGCAGCACCATGTCCTTCACCTTCATCAGGCGGACCTTGGTGGCGTTCTCGTTCTCGGCGAGCTTCATGGAGATATACTTGATATTCTCCTGCATCTCCGGGATCATGACATACTCCAGTGCATTGACGCGGCGGCGGGTCTTCTCGATCTCATCCGCGAGCAGGTGCATGGTCTTCTCGACCTGCGCGAGCTCCAGCATGTCGGCGAAAACGCGGCTGATGCTCTCCATCGCGGCGTCCAGCTCGGCGCTGGTCTGGGCGAAGCCGTAGGGATAGATCTCGCCCGGATCGGCGTTTTTCGTCGTGAAGCTGTACTGCGGAACGCGGACGCTCATCGTGCTCTTGAACTTCACGTCGAGCTCCACGCTCTGGCGCGGATACATCAGCGCCTGCTCCAGCATTTCGGGGCTCATCACGGCACCGGCGACGGTCAGCGCGCCGAACGCCTCCGTGAGACCCTGCTCCACGCGGATGCGCAGCTCCTTGTTGCGGCGGATGACGTCCATAAACTGGCGCATCAGCTCGTCGCGTTTGTCCTTGAGCATCTTGTGGCCGCGGGTCGCAGTCTTGAGCCGCCCCTTGATCTGGTTGAGCACCATTCTGGTCGGGGTAACTGCATTTTTCGGCATTTTTACCCCTCCTTACTTCCTGGGCAGGTACTTCTCGATATACTCCGGCTTGATACGCTTCAGCTCGCTGACCGGCAGGATGCTGAGCAGCTCCCAGCCGAGGTCCAGCGTCTCCTCGATGCTGCGGTTGGTCTCGTTGCCCTGATTGACGAAGCGCTGTTCAAACGCCTCGGCAAACTTGGCGTAGAGCTTGTCCGTATCGCTCAGGGCGCTCTCGCCCAGAATGGTCATGAGCTCCTTGGCGTCCTTACCGGCGGCGTAAGCCGCGAAGAGCTGGTTGAGCACGCCGGAGTGGTCCTCGCGGGTCTTGCCGGCGCCGATGCCCTTGTCCTTCAGACGGCTCAGGCTCGGCAGAACGTCCACCGGGGGAACGATGCCCTTGCGGTGCAGCTCGCGGGAGAGGATGATCTGACCCTCGGTGATATAGCCGGTCAGGTCGGGGATCGGGTGGGTCTTGTCGTCCTCCGGCATGGTCAGGATGGGGATCATCGTGATGGAGCCGGCTTTTCCGACGCGGCGGCCCGCGCGCTCATACATGGTCGCAAGGTCGGTGTAAAGGTAGCCGGGGTAGCCGCGGCGTCCGGGGACTTCCTTCTTTGCGGCGGAGATCTCGCGCAGCGCTTCGGCGTAGTTCGTGATGTCCGTCATGATGACGAGGACGTGCATGTCCTTTTCAAACGCCAGATACTCCGCGGCGGTCAGCGCCATACGCGGGGTGGCGATGCGCTCGACGGCGGGCTCGTCGGCGAGGTTCGTGAACAGCACGGTGCGGTCGATGGCGCCGGTGCGCTTGAACTCCTGCACGAAGAACTCGGATTCCTCGAAGGTGATGCCGATGGCGGCGAACACGACGGCGAAGTTGCCCTCGTCGCCGAGCACCTTTGCCTGACGCGCGATCTGGGCTGCCAGATTCGCGTGGGGCAGACCGGAGCCGGAGAAGATCGGCAGCTTCTGACCGCGGACGAGGGTGTTCAGTCCGTCGATGGTGGAAACGCCGGTCTGGATGAACTCCGCCGGGTAAGCGCGGGCTGCCGGGTTCATCGGCAGGCCGTTGATATCGAGCAGCGCGTCGGCAAGAATGTCCGGACCGCCGTCGATGGGCTGACCCATGCCGTTGAAGACGCGGCCGAGCATATCCTCGCTGACGGCGAGCTGGAGCGGGTGGCCGAGGAAGCGGACCTTGCTCTGGGCAAGGTTGATGCCCGCGGCGGATTCGTAAAGCTGGACGACTGCCTTGTCGCCGTTGACCTCCAGCACCTTGCCGCGGCGGAGCGAGCCGTCCGGCAGCTGGATCTCGCAGAGCTCGTCATAGGTGACACCTTCGACCTGCTCGACCACCATCAGAGGGCTGGCGATCTCGTGGATTGTCTTGTACTCTTTGATCACTGTTCCTCACCTCCCTGAGAAGCCGCCTCGATCTGGGCGCGCATTTCCTCGCCGATGCGGGTGTATTCCGCCTTGTACTGGTCCGCCGGAACGGTCTTGGCGCGGCCGATCTTGTCCTTGGCGGCGATGCTCGTCAGCGCCTTGAGCTCGGCGCCGTTCGCAATCGCGGCGCGGGCGAGGCGGTCGAAGTCCAGAATGAGACCCATCAGCATAAACTGCCGCTCGGTCTCGGAGTAGGAGTCGACGTCGACGAAGCTGTTCTGCTGCAAAAAGTCCTCGCGGATCATCTTCGCGGTCGCCAGCGTGAGCTGCTCGGCGGGAGCCAGAGAGTCCGCGCCGACGAGTCGGACGATCTCGTTGAGGTTGGCTTCCTCCTGCAGGATCGCCATCGCCTTGTTGCGGTTGGCGATGAAGCCGGGGAAACGCTCCTCATACCACGGCTTCAGGGAGTCGAGGTAGAGGGAGTAAGAGTTCAGCCAGTTGATGGCGGGGAAGTGGCGGGCGTAAGCCAGCGCGCTGTCGAGACCCCAGAAGACCTTGGTGATGCGCATGGTCGCCTGCGAGACCGGCTCGGACAGGTCGCCGCCCGGAGGCGAGACCGCGCCGACGGCGGTCAGGCTGCCCTGACGCTCGTCGCTGCCGAGGCACTCGACAACGCCGGCGCGCTCATAGAACTGGGCGATGCGGCTCGCGAGGTAGGCGGGGTAGCCCTCTTCGCCGGGCATTTCTTCGAGTCTGCCGCTCATCTCACGCAGCGCTTCCGCCCAGCGGGAGGTGGAGTCGGCGATGACGGCGACGGCGTAGCCCATGTCGCGGAAATACTCCGCGATGGTGATGCCGGTGTAAATGCTCGCCTCACGCGCCGCAACGGGCATATCGGAGGTGTTCGCGATGAGCACGGTGCGCTTCATCAGCGGGTGTCCGGTGTGCGGGTCGATCAGCTCAGGGAACTCGTTGAGAACGTCCGTCATCTCATTGCCGCGCTCGCCGCAGCCGATGTAGACAACGATGTCCACGTCGGACCACTTTGCCAGCGCGTGCTGCATGACGGTCTTGCCGGAGCCGAAGGGTCCGGGGATGGCGGCGGTGCCGCCCTTTGCGATGGGGAACATCGTGTCCACGATGCGCTGACCGCTCTGGAGCGGCGCCGTGGGCGGATACTTGCGGGTATAGGGTCTGCCGACGCGGACAGGCCACTTCTGCATCATGGTCAGCTTGACCTCTTTGCCGTCGTCCGTGCGGAGCACCGCGACGGTGTCCTCCACGGTGAACGTGCCGCTCTGGACGGAGAGGACGGTGCCGCTGACGCGCGGCGGGACCATGATCTTGTGGAGCACGGTCTCCGTCTCCGGGACGGTGCCGATAACGTCGCCGCCGACGAGCTTGTCGCCGGGCTTGACGGTGGCGGTGAACTGCCACTGCTTCTTGCGATTCAGTGCCGGGACGTCCACGCCGCGGGCGATGGTCGAGCCGGTCAGCTCGCGGATCTCGGTCAGGGGGCGCTGGATGCCGTCGTAAATGCCCTCCAGCATGCCGGGTCCGAGCTCGACGGACAGCGGGGCGCCGGTGGTCTCCACGACCTCGCCGGGTCCCAGACCGGTGGTCTCCTCATAGACCTGAATGTCCGCGCGGTCCTCCGTCATGTTCAGGATCTCGCCGATCAGACGCTGCGGACCGACACGGACCACGTCGCTGACGTTGGCGTCCGCCAGACCGTCCGCCACGACGAGCGGTCCGGCGACTTTGATGATTTTTCCACTCATTATCTTATTTTTACCTTCCTTCAAATCAGCGTTAAAGGATGTCGCTTCCGACCGCCTTTTCGACGGCTTCCTTCAGGGCGGCGAGCCCCAGACCTGCCGAGCCGTCGCGTCCGGGGATCAGGATGATCGCCGGGGACGGCTTTTCGTCATATTTGCGGACGTCGCTCATCATGTCCTTTGCGAGACTCTCCTCCAGATAGATGATGGAGTACTCCACCTCGCCGGGCTGTGCGATGCGGTGGAGCACCGCCTTCGCCTCCGCCGTGTCCTCCACGGGGAAGGCGTCGAGTCCGAGGGCTTTGAAGCCGATGACGCTGTCGCTGCCGCCGATCACTGCAATTTTATACATAGCTCTCACGCAGCCTTTCTCTCAGCGTTGCGGGCGCGATGCCCATGCGCCGCCCGGTCAGGACGATGCGCAGGCTCATAAGCTCGCCTTCGAGCGCGCTGAGGTATTCCACAACGACCTCCGGACCGAAGGCGATGAGCGATGCGCTCTGCACGCTCTCCTGCTCGGCGTTGTCCGCCGCCTTTTCAAAGTCCGTCATGCTCGCGCACTCTGCTGCCTTTGCGTAAGCCGTGGTGGAGAAGAGCTGCACCAGCTCGTCCTTTCCGCCCGCGGCGAGGATGGCGGACACGTCTACGCTGCCGCCTTCGATGAGCGCGCCGCGCAGGAGCTCGTCCCGGCGGGGGAGACCCAGCGTGCGGAGCGCGGAGCGGAGATTCACCTTGTCGATGCGGGAGCGTACATAGTCCAGAATGAAGGGGCTTTCCGTCTCCTTCGCGGCGGCGAGCTCCAGCGCAAAGCAGGCGCGGTCGAGGATGTTGTCCGCCGTCTGCGGGTTGCCCGTGCGGGCGAGAGTCTGCTTCGCCTCGGCGATCGCCTCGCAGAGGAGGGAGGGCAGACCGGCGGAGTCCGTCTCGGCGTATGCCGCGCGGAGCAGCTCCGGGGCATAGGTCCCGGCGTCCGACAGCAGCGCGGCGGCGCGCGCCCCGTCGCCCTCGGACTTCACGAGGACCTTGGCGTTGTGGCAGTCAAAGGGCAGGCGGAAGAGAGCCAGAACGCCGCTCTCGCCGAGCATTTCGCCGAGCTCCGTCACCTCCGCGGCGCGGCGGGCTGCCAGCGCTGCGTTGATGCCCTTGACGTCCATCTCGGACATGTCCGGATACCCCGCCTCCGCAGCGACGCGGCAGGCGTCGGCATACGTCGGCTCGTCGAGCATCCGCTCCAGGCGGTCGCGGCCGAGGAAGCCGACCTCGCGCGCGCGGAGCATTGCCGAGAGGCATACATAATCGTTTCTATTCTTTTCAGACAAGCTGCTTTCCTCCTTGTCCCGCCCGTGTCAGGCGAAGAGGAGCTCGGCGACCTGTGCTGCGAGCTCGCCGCGGCGCAGGCGCACCAGCGTCTCCACGGCGCAGTTGGCCTCGATGTCTCCCTGACGGACGATGACGCCGCCGGAGATCTCCCGCGTCTCGTCCGAGACGGTGAGGTGACCCTTCGGACCGAGGATGGCGTTGGCGGCCTTGGCGACCTCACGGCCGAGCTCCCTCGCGTCGCGCGCGTTGAAGACGAGCTCCTCAGTGCCGCTCGCGGCGGCCTTTGCCGCCTGAGCCGAGAGGAAGGCGATGTATTCGTCCTTCGGCAGGCTGACCAGCTTCTCCGCCGCGGCGGAGAACACCTCCGTCACCATCTCCTGCTTGAACGCCAGCATCCGGCGGCGCGCCTCCATGTCCGCAGCGCCGCCGAGACGCTCCTCGCGCTGGGCGGCTTCGCGCTTCCCGACGGCAAGACGGGCGGCATACTCCGCGTCCGCCCTCTGACGGTATTCGTCCAGAATGGCGGCGCGCTGCGCGTCCGCTTCCGCGCGGACGGCGTCGATCTCGGCCTGAGCGTCCGTCTCCAGACGGGCGATGATCTTATCCAGTCCTGTCATAGTGCTGTTCCTTTCCGTAAACTTTGCGTCCGATCAGATGTTGATGAGCATCAGGAAGGAAGCCAGCAGGGACAGAATGGCGTAGAACTCAACGGTGATGCAGAGGATCATGCCCTTGGACCAGTGTTCGGGCTTCTTGGCGAGCAGGTTGATGGACGCGGCTGCGACCTTGCCCTGCGCGACAGCGGAGACGCCGCCGCCGATGGCGATGGGCATGCAGGCGGCGAAGTAGCGGCAGCCGTCAATGAAGCTCAGATTCACGGCAGTTCCGTCCAGAACGCCCATCTGCATGATGGCGAAGAACCAGACGACGAGGCCGTACAGACCCTGCGTACCGGGGATGACCTGAAGGACCATGACCTTACCGAACTTGCTGGGGTCCTGCGTCAGCAGACCGGCGCCCGCTTCACCGGCGATACCGGTGCCGCGCGCACTGCCGGCGCCCGCGAGACAGGCGGCGAGACCGGCGCCCAGCAGACCGATGGCCATGCCGGTGTACTGACCGTTCATGAGAGCTGTGATGAATTCCATTTTGAGTTTATCCTCCTTAAATGTTTGGATATTTTTTCTTTAGGCTACGTCGTAATACTTCGTATTGACTCTGAGCGGCTTGAACTGTCTCCCGCCGTCGGTGTAGAACTTGCCGAAGTATTCCAGGCACTGCAGGCGCAGGTCATGGACATAGCAGCCAAGCAGGTTCAGACCGAAGTTCAGGGCGTGGCCGATCAGGAAGATGGGGATAAAGAGGAAGATGTTGCCGAACATCGCGCCGATGGTGTTGAACACCTGACCGATGACGCTTCCGGCGAGCATCAGCGCCATGATACGGGAATAGGAGAGCAGGTCGCCGAACCAGCCGGTCAGCGTGTTGTAGAGAACGCCGAACACGGCGGTGACGCGACCGAAGCCCTTCGCGGTGCGGATGCCGCCCCAGAGCAGCATCGCGGCGCCGATCACGAGCACGATGGGGACGCCCGCCACGGAGCCGACCTTGGCTACCATGCAGACGATGCCGGCGAGGATGACCCAGAGCGCGACCTCGTTGAAGATGCCGTCGAGGATCTCGCCGTGCTTCACCTTCTCGACGAAGCTGATCACAAGACCGGTGTTGAGCTGGATCGCGCCGAGCGCGATGGCGCCGATGAGGACATAGATGCTGTCGTTCAGCGGGCTGAACAGCGCCGGAAGTCCCTGCCACGTCGTGTCCGGGTTGAAGATCTTGGCGATCTGGAGCGGCGCGTCGGCGAAGAAGCCGCCGGTGAGCGCGCCCATGATAAAGGTCGTGATGCCGCACCAGAGCATCAGGCGGCAGAAGCTGAGCGTGCCCTCCCGCGGGCGCATCCTGCGCATCGCGACGAGCGCGGCGAGGATCATCAGCAGACCGTAGCCCATGTCCGCCATCATGATGCCGTAAAACGGGATGAAGAACGGCGCCATCAGCGGGTTGGGGTCCAGCGTGCCGTACTGGGGGAGGGAGTACATGTTCGTGACCATGTTCATTCCGTCCGTCACGCGGTTGTTGCGGAGCTCGACCGGAACGTCGGGGTACTCGTCCTCGACGGGGTCGGCGAAGCCGTAGGCGCAGTCGCGGCTTTGCAGCAGCGCGGCGACCTCCGCTTCGCGGTCGGCGACCGCCCAGCCGCTCAGCAGAACGGTCTTTTCCGTTCCGACGAGCTTGTCCGCAGCCTCGGCGCGCTCGACCTTTGCGCCGGCGCGGTCAAACGCCATGTGCAGTGCGTCGCGCTCCGGTGCGAGGGCGGTGATCTTTTCAAAGGTCGCCTTCTGCTGCGCGTTCACGTCCGCAAGGGCGGATTCCACCGCGGCAAGGTTTTCCTTGGCGGTGCCGTGCTGCTCGCCGTAAGCGGGAACGGCAAAGCCGTGCTCGCGCAGGAGCTTCGTGATCTCCTCCGTCTCTGCGCGCAGGCAGACGACGTAGACATAGTGCGCCGCGGCATCCGCACCGACCTCGAAGAGCTGGGCAGCCTCGCCGCTCAGCGCGGCGGAGAGCGCGTCCATATCCGCGCGGGGCGGGAGCGTTCCGAAGAGCACCGCCGTGTGGGCGGTACCGGCGCAGTCGAGCGGGAGGGGGCAGCTCTGCCACGGGCGCAGCGCCTCCAGCCACAGCTTTTCGCGCGTCTCCGCCGAGGCGAGGGCGCGCATCTGCTCCTCAAGGGCGGCGAGAGAGCGCGCGCATTCCGCGGCGCGGGCGTCGTCCTCCCCATCGAGCAGGCGGGATCGTTCGAGCGCGGGCTTTGCGGAGAGCATCGGCTTTTTCTCCGGGGCGTAGCGGTCCAGGACCGCGATCGCCTCGGCGTAAAGCTGGCGCTCGGCGCGCGCGCCCTGCGCGTCGCCGTGTTCGGGGCGGAGCATCGCGGCGAGCTCGGAATCGGCGAGCAGCTCGTCCGCCGTGCGGACCTCCACACAGCCGAGACGCTGCAGCTCGCGCAGGAGCTCGTCCCGCACGGCGGCAGGTGCGATCACCTGCATTTTTTTCATCTTGACGATCGCCATCAGCCGTTCACGATCCTTTCAACGACGAAGTCGACCGCTTCCGCTTCGCGGGCTTTCGCCGCGCTGCGGAGGGATTCCCTTTGCTGCTCGCTTTGGCGGGCAAGCTCCGCCGCGGCGGTCTTGGCGCGCTCATCGGCGGCTTTGGCGAGCTCGGACGATTCCGCAGCGGCGCGCTTTGCCGCCTCCGCTAACATCGACTCGCCCTGTGCTCTTGCCTCCGTGACGGATTGCTTTGCGGCCATCGCTGCTTCCGCCTTGGTGCGTCTGAGTCGTTCCTCCACGGCGGTCAGGGTCTCCATGGCCTCCAGAGACATAAATGCAACACCTCCATTTGTCTTTGTCTCCCGTTCGTCCACTGCCGGACGGACGGGCGCGGGTCTTGATCGTTTTTGTGCATGCGTTCCATTATTTTATCCCATTTTGACAATAATTACAAGTATGATTTGCCAAAATGGGATTGCAAAGTTATATAAATTTTGTAATAAAAAAATGACTATCTGTGAATCTTTTGTCAACACCACGGACGGTCCAGGGCGTGTCTTCCAGAAATTTCTTGCCATACCGGGAAGAAGGGCGTATAATGGTCCCGTGTGTTCAAGCTTTGGTCACAATTATTCGAAAAGGAGAACACAGAAACATGGCAGATATCGTCTATAAGCGCCGGTTCGGGGACCGGAAGGAGGGGCGTCTGCTCCGCTCGCTCTCCCCGTTTTATAAATTCACACCTTATATCATGAAAAGCCGCGTGGACGCCAGCAACTATTTCGCCGATTCCGTGGAGATCTCGGAGGCGGAGCAGTGGTTCCGCGCCAAGCGCGCGGAGGGCTGGAAGGGGCTCGGCATGCTCCACCTGTTCATCGCGTCCTATGTCCGCGCCGTGGCGCACTGCCCGGCGCTCAACCGCTTCGTGAACGGGCAGAAGATCTATGCCCGCAACAACATCGAGGTCGTGCTCACGGTGAAGCGCGCGATGACGACCGAGGCGGAGGAGACCACGATCAAGGTTATCTTCGAGCCGACGGATACCATCTTCGACATTTACCGCAAGCTCGGCGAAAAGGTCGACGAGATCAAAGCCAACGACGGCGAGAACAACACCGAGCGCACCGCCGCCGCGCTGATGAAGATCCCCGGTCTTATCCTGAAGTTTGCCGTCTGGTTCCTGAACCTGCTGGACTATTTCGGCTGGCTCCCCCAGTCCCTGCTGGACGCGAGTCCCTTCCACGGCAGCATGATCATCACGGACCTCGGCAGCATCGGCATCGGACCCATTTATCACCATATCTATAACTTCGGCAACCTGCCGGTCTTTATCGCCTTCGGCGCAAAGCGCCGCGTCTACGAGCTCGACCGCACCGGCGCGCCCGTGGAGCGCAAGTATATCGACTACAAGGTCGTCATGGACGAGCGCACGGTGGACGGCATCTATTACGCCACTGCGTTCAAGTATCTGAAGTATTATCTCAAAAATCCCGCCGCGCTCGAGCTACCGCCTGAGACGGTCAAGGAGGATGTGTTTTAATGGAGCTTCTCTATGCGCTCGAATCCATCCGCACCCCCTTTCTGGACAAGGTCGTCGCCGCGATCACCTATCTCGGCAGCGAGATCTTCTTCATGGCGGCGGCGCTCATCGTGTTCTGGTGCGTCAGCAAAAGGTGCGGCTATTACCTGCTGAGCGTCGGCTTTTCGAGCATCCTGCTCAACCAGCTCCTGAAGATCCTCTGCCGCGTCCCGCGCCCGTGGGTCCTGGATCCGGACTTCACGATCGTGGAGAGCGCGCGGGCGGAGGCGACGGGCTATTCCTTCCCCAGCGGCCACGTCGCGAACGTCACGGCGACGCTCGGCGCGTGGGGGGCTTACACAAAGCGCAGGGCGCTGCGCATCGTCTTCGCCGTCATCATCGTGCTCGTCGCGTTCTCGCGCATGTACCTCGGCGTCCACACGCCGAAGGACGTGTTCGTCTCCCTCGGCATCACGCTCGTGCTCGTCGCGGCGATGTATCCGCTGTTCCGCGGCGAGAACGAGGATAAGCCGACCGTGTTCTGGGCGGTCGGCATCCTGACCGTGCTGAGCGCGGCGTTCCTCGTCTTCGTCTCCGTCCATACCTGGCCGGCGGACGTGGACGCGGCGAATCTCTTCGAGGCGCACAAGAGCGCGTGGATGCTCACCATGTGCGGCGCGGCGATGTTCCTGTCGCTCTGGCTCGACAAAAAGTATATCCATTTTGGCGTTCACGCCCCGCTCTGGGCGCAGATCGTGAAGGTCGCGCTGGGGCTTGCGCTGCTGCTTGGCATCCGCGCGGGGCTCAAGCCGCTTTTCAACCTCATCTTCGGACCGGAGCTCGCCGCGTTCTCCAGCGGGCTGCGCTATTTCTTCATGGTCGTGTTCGCCGCCGCAGTCTGGCCGCTGACCTTCCGCTGGTTCGCCGCCGGCTGCCGCAGGAGCAAATAATGCCGCGGTTCAAAAAGGTCTATCTTGAGATCACGAATGTCTGTGATCTGCGCTGCGCGTTCTGTCCGGGGACAGAGCGCGCTCCGCGTTTTATGACGGAATCGGAGTTTGGCGCGCTGCTCGCGCGGCTGCGCGGGTGGACGGACTATCTCTATTTCCACCTGATGGGAGAGCCGCTGCTCCACCCGGCGCTGGACGAGCTTCTGCGCCGCGCGGGGGAGGAGGGCTTCCGCGTCTGCCTGACGACGAACGGCACCCATCTTCCGGCGCGGTGCGCCCTGCTCGCCGCGGCGCCGACGCTGCACCGCGTCAATATCTCGCTGCAATCATGGGAGGCGAACCCGGAGCGGACGCCGCTCGGTGAATATGTCCGCGGCTGCGCGGCATCGGCGGGCGCACTCGCCGCGGCGGGCAAGCTCGTGAGCCTGCGCCTCTGGAACGGCGGCGGGGCGGAATCGCGCAACGGGGAGATCCTGGACGCGCTGCGCGAAGTCTTTCCAGGCGAATGGCACCCGGCGCAGCGCAACATGGTGCTCGCCGAGCGCGTGTTTCTGGAGCTGGGCGAAAAGTTCGACTGGCCGCGCCCGGACGCGGCGGAGACCGGCGCGGCGTTCTGCCGCGGTCTGCGCGACCAGCTCGGCGTCCTCTGCGACGGCACCGTCGTCCCCTGCTGCCTCGACGCCGCCGGCGCGCTCGCGCTCGGAAACCTGCTGGAAACGCCGCTGGAGGCGATCCTCGACACCCCGCGCGCCCGCGCCCTCTATGACGGCTTCTCCCGCCGCCAGCCCAGTGAGGAACTCTGCCGCCGCTGCGGTCACGCCGCGAGATTCTGATGAGAAAAACGCCGAAAAGCCCGGAAAAACCGGGCTTTTCGGCGAAAATATCTTCGGATGTGTCATTACGCTTCGGATCGTAAAAGACAGAAACCGCCACCGGGCAGGGTGACGGTTTCTAAGCTGATTTAGAAATACCTGAACTCGGACCAACCGCTTGTCGCAGCGCCCTTTTCACTTGCCATTATACCCGGCTTTCCGCCGCTTGTCAACCGCGCTTTTCAAAAATTGCGCCCGGTCCTGTGACCGGGCGCAACGCTTATATCCGGGGAAAAACTCAGTCGTCGTAGATCATTTCGATGACGGTCGCCTGACCCATACCGCCGCCGATGCAGAGGGTGGCGAGGCCGTACTTCTCGTGACGGCGGCGCAGCTCATACATCAGGGTGACGAGGATGCGGCAGCCCGTGCAGCCGATGGGGTGACCGAGGGAGATGCCGGAGCCGTTCGGGTTGATGATGTCCATCTTGTCCTCCCAGCCGAGCATCTTGATGCAGCCGAGCGCCTGCGCAGCGAAGGCCTCGTTGAGCTCGATGACGCCGAGATCGTCCGCGGTGATGCCAGCCATTTCGAGCGCCTTGGGAACGGCGTAAACGGGACCGAGACCCATGGTGCGCGGATCGCAGCCCGCGACGCCCATGCCGATGATCTTGCAGATCGGCTTCAGACCGAGCTCCTTGGCCTTCTCCGCGGTCATCATCAGAACGCCGGCGGCGGCGTCGTTGCGGCCGGAGGAGTTGCCGGCGGTCACGCGGCCGCCGTCCTCCGCCTTGCGGAACACGGGCTTGAGCTTGCCGAGGGTCTCCATGCTGGTGTCGCGGCGGAAGAACTCATCGGTGTCGAACACGATGGGCGGCTTCTTGCGGCCCTGCGGAACGGTGACGGGGACGATCTCATCCTTGAACTTGCCGGCGTCCGTTGCGGCGGCGGCGCGCTGGTGGCTCATCAGGGAGAGCTTGTCCATCTCCTCGCGGGTGATGCCGAGCTGGTCGGCGATGTTCTCGGCGGTGACGCCCATGGCGAACTTGCCGTAGGTCTCCTGCGGCTGGCTGTTGAACTGACCCTCGGTGAGGGAGTCCTTCAGCTCGGTCGTGCCGGTGCCGACGCCCCAGCGGGCGTTGCTCAGGTAAAAGATGCCGTTGCTCATAGACTCCGCGCCGCCGGCGATGACGACCTCGGCGCTGCCCGCGGCGATCTCCAGCATGCCGGTCTGGACGGCGGTCATGGCGGAGGCGCACTGGCGCATAACGGTCTGGGCGGAGGTGGTGACGGGGAAGCCCGCACGCAGCGCGGCGTAGCGCGCCATGTTGGACTCGTCAGAGCTCTGGCGGCACTGACCGAGGATGATCTCGTCCACCATACCCTTGTCGATACCGGCGCGGCGGACCAGCTCGTTCATAACGGCGCCGGCGAGCTCGTTGGCGTGCAGGGGCTTCAGGGAGCCGCCCATCGAGCCGATGGCGGTGCGGCAGCCTTCTACGATGACTACATCTCTAAATTGCATGATGATTCCTCTCCTTGCATGTTTTGTTTTTATATGGAAATGGTTTTGCTCGGAAAAATGCTTCAGCCCTCCGGGGTGAGCCCCTGACCGAAGTCCAGCCGGGCGCTTTCGGGGAGCTGTCCGTGCTCCTGAAGATAGCCGAGAATGGCGGTCTCCGAGGAGTGCATGACCGCCATGATGTCCAGCGAGGGGTCGAAGCGCGTCTCGAAGACGTGGTCCACCGTCTCGGCGAAGGAGCGGATCATGCTGCGGTTATAATCGTCGATGGGGAAAGC
Source organism: Pseudobutyrivibrio sp. (assembly GCA_963605115.1). Classification (GTDB taxonomy): domain Bacteria; phylum Bacillota; class Clostridia; order Oscillospirales; family Oscillospiraceae; genus SVKR01. The sequence goes on from CAVCTM010000027.1 coordinate 16,981, forward strand.
CTTGCGTCTGCCGTTCCCGCCGCCGAGGGCGTGGATAAAGCACTGGTACATCACGCCGGAGGCGAAGACATACATCACGTCGCCGCCGACTAAAAGCGCGAGCATGCTCCCGTCGGAAAGCGCCTGCATCATCTTCTCCCCGTTGCGCTCCAGCACGCCGATCTCCAGCTCCGGGGTCTTGGGGGTCTTTTCGGTGTTTTCGTTCATAAAAGGCTCTCCTTGCGTGTTTTTCGCGCGGACAGCGACATTATATTCCCCTTTTTCCCGCAGGTCAAGGCAATTTGAAAATTCGCGAAAAAAGAGCACAATCACCGTTTCACCGGGCGTTTCCGGTGCGGCGATTGTGCATTTTTCCCGGCTTATTTGAGCCGGAGCGTGAAGTGGAAGGCGCTGCCCGCGCCGGGCGCGCTCTCCGCCCAGATGCGCTCGTGCAGACCGAGGGCGTTCTCGCGCGCGATGGCGAGACCGAGACCGCTGCCGCCCTTGCCGCGCTCGCCGCCGCATTTGAAAAACCGGTCGAAAATATGCGGCAGGTCCTCCGCGGCGATGCCGGGACCGTCGTCCCGGACGGTGATGACGGCGCTGCGCCCGCCCGCCGCGGCGTCGACTTCCACGCTGCCGCCGTCGGGGACGAACTTCAGCGCGTTGTCGAGCAGCACGCTCATTATGCTGCGCACGCACTCGGCGTTGGTCCAGAGCGTCGGCAGCGCCGAGAGCCCTGCGCCCGCGCGGAACGCGATGCCGGAATAGTCGAAGAGCAGGGCATATTTCTCCAGCAGCGGCGGAAAGAGCTCCGCCGGGTCCACGGCGGAGCGCGTGAAGTCCGTGCCGTGGTTCTGGAGCCGCGAGAGGGCGAGCGCGTCGCGTATCATGCGGTCCTGGCGGTTGGCTTCCTTCAGAATGAGGGCGCAGTACTGCTTCTGCCGCTCCGGGTCGGACTCCACGCCGTCGCAGAGCGTCTCCGAGAGCGCCTTGATGGAGGCAACCGGCGTCTTGAGCGCGTGGGTCACGTTGTCGATATAGGTCTGCCGTGCCTCGTCGAGCCGGCGGCGCCGACGCAGGGAGCTTACAATAAAATAGAGGCTCAGCCAGTAGAGCGCCGTGAAATAGCAGAAAAACGCCGCCAGCACCTCCGGCAGGAGCGTCACGTTCTCCACCACGAGCAGCGCGCCGCCGTCCGGCAGCGGAACGCCCGCCGCGGCGAACATGGAGGGCGCGAGGCTGTCCGGTGCGTTGCCGAAGGAGACGCGGAAGGCGCGCTCTCCGCCCATCGCGGCGGCGGCGCAGGGACCGAGCCCCGGTGCGGGCTCCCGCAGGCAGCGGAAGATACCGTCCGCGCCGACGCGGACGAGATAGATCTGGGGGCTGATGTAGGGGATCTCCGCGTCCGGCTCCGCGAGCGCTTCGGCGTAGCTGTCCGCAAGGCGGAAGAGCGCGCGGCGCTGCTTGCGCAGGGGATACTCCGTGATCGCGGCGGAGCCGAGCACGAGGACGAGCAGATAGACCGCGAGCATGATCGCCGCGCCCGCGCCGCGGCTGAGACAGCGTTTTTTCATGGCGTCTCCTCGATCAGATAGCCCACGCCGTAGACGGAGCGGATGGCGTAATGAACGCCGGGGGCGGCGATCTTCTGGCGCAGGCGCTTGATGAGCGTGTCCACCACGCGGGTGTCGCCGTAATACTCATAGCCCCACGCGACGTTCAGCAGCTGCTCGCGCGTCAGCGCCTCGCCCGCGTGGGCGATGAGGAAGCTCAGCACCTCCGTCTCCTTGCTCGTGAGCTCCGCCTCGCTGCCGCGGATGAACGCCTTGTAGCGATCCGGCAGCACCGTCAGCTCCGCAAGGCGCAGCTCGCGCGCCTCGCCGGGGGACGACGGCGCGCGGTGCAGCCGCTTGCGGACGCGCAGCGCCACCTCGCGCGGGGAGAAGGGCTTCACAACATAGTCGTCCGCGCCGGTCTCCAGACCGCGCACGCGGTCGCGCTCCTCGCCCTTGGCGCTCAGCATCAAAATCGGCAGCTCCGGCGCGCGGGAGCGCGCACGGCGGCAGACCTCCAGCCCGTCGATGCCGGGGAGCATGATGTCCAGCACGACGAGATCGACCCCGCCGCGGCGCAGCTCATCGAGCGCCGACTCCCCGTCGTAGGCGGAGAGGACCTCGAACCCGTCCGCCTCCAGATAGCTCCGCAGGCTGCCGTGGACCGCCTCGTTGTCGTCGCAGATGAGCACCGTTTTCTTCGGCATAGCGCCCGATCCCCCTCCCGGTTTTTCTCACTCAGAATTTACCACGTTCCGCCCGGAAAGGCAAGCGTTCCGGCGCTTCGGCGAGAAAGTCATTATTGTGACACAATTGCGGCGAAAAAACGTGCTATGCTCAAAATTGCACAAGAGCTCCGCGGAACGCGGGGGATACTTGGGCAAATTTTGACAAAAAAACAAGAGGAGGAACCGAACATGAAAAAGTGGACCAAGGCGCTGGCGCTGGTGCTCGTTCTGGCGCTGCTGAGCGTTCCCGTGCTGGCGGCGACCGGCGTTGTGGACGCGAAGCTGACTTATCGCGGCATCAAGATCACCCTCGACGGAAAGGAGATCGAGACCGTGGACGCGAAGGGCGATTCCACGGAGGCGTTCATTATGAATGACAGCACCTATCTGCCCGTGCGCGCGATCGCGGAGGCGCTGGGACTCGGCGTGCAGTGGGACGATGCGTCGAGCACCGTCGTGCTCTACAGCGACCCGACGCTGCTGCGCGCCATCGTCGTCAACATGGGCAGCGAGAAGGGCGCGAGCATGCGCGATCCCGTCACGCTCGGCACCGAGGCGTATTACGCGAAGTATTATAAGCAGGGCAGCGCCGCCGAGGGGCTGAAGGCGATCATCGCCGCCGGCGAGTTTTACATCAACGGCACCGCCGTTCCCGCGAACGAGACCGAGTTCGACAGCTTCTATGCCGACGGCTATCGTCTTAACGGCGCCGCCGTCCTCACCCGCGGCGAGGAGGGCAAGTGGAAGGCGACGAGCAAACTGAAGGATTATGACACTTACGCCGAGGCTGCGCTCGCCGTCGTCACCGAGGGCAACCAGTTCAACGGGCAGGAGGTCGATCTCTTCGACAAGGACGGCGACGGCTATGCCGACCGCATCGAGATGCGCTATGTCTCCGCCGTCATCGTGAACGCCGTCACCGACCATGGCGACGGCACCGTCTCCCTCGACCGCGGCGCGGCGGCGGCGAACGACAAGCCCGTCGGCACCGAAAAGGTCTTCGACGGCGCACTCTTCGCCGACGACACTTACCGCATCCCGAAGGCGTATTTCGACGAGACCATCGCCGAAGGCGACATGGCGCTCATCTGGTATGAGCAGGACAACCAGTCCTGGCATGCCGAGCGCGCCGTTGAGGTCCGCGACACGCTCACCGAGGCGGTCGACCACGACCACTACACCATGGGCACGACAATCTACGGCGACGCGATGAAGTTCTCGCGCGACAACCTGCCCATCTCCAACCGCAACGGCGAGTTCGCGAACGCCAGCATGTACTTCGGCTTTACGGGCAAAGCGAGCCTCTGGCTCGTGCCGACGCCCCACTCCGCCGTGAACGGCGCGCCTATCGGCTTCACGAGCGGCGACAACGCGAAGGCGAACCTCACCGCCGCCCTCGCCGCGGCGCAGCAGAAGCTCGATTCCGCGCTCGTCAGCGCCGACGGCAGCGGTCTCGCCGCCGGGGACAAGTGGGTCACGCAGGAGACCCACGACCAGCTCGCCGCCGCCATCGCCCGCGCCCGGACCGCGCTGGACACCGAGACCCGCGGCTGCATGCTCGATTATCAGGTCTACCTGCTCTACCTCACCCTCCACGGCAGCGCCAACGACATCGGCGCGAAGTTCGCCGGGTACGATTACGTGGGGTTCGATAACCAGATCACGGAAGTCAAGTAAAAAGCAAGCGAAATCACCGGGGACTGCCGAGGTCCCCGGTGATTTTGTTTCTTTTGTCGGTTTTTCCGGAGGAAAATCCAACAGTTTTGCGGCTTTTCAAGCGCGCCGGGCGCATGGTATCATGGGAAAAACGAAAAGAAGGGAGCAGACACCATGCCCAACATCGCTTTTCTCTACCGCTGCGGCGGGGCAACGCCGATGGTGCTGCGGGAGGACCACCGCGCGGCGCTGCGGGCGCACAACATAGACGGAGAGGTCCGCTTTTACGAGACGGAGGAGGAGATGCTCCGCGACGGCTTCGATGCGGAGGTGCTCATTTCGTGGGGGCGCTTCACGCCGAACGAATTCTGCAATCGCTGCACGGACCTGCGCTGGATCCAGTCCATTTCCGCCGGGACGGAGGGCCTCGACCGGCTGGACGCCGTCCGCCGCGGCGTGCCCGTTACGAAGATGAGCGGCGTTCACGGCGTTCCCATGAGCGAGACGACGCTCGGCTACATTCTCTACTTCCTGCGCGGCTTCGACCAGATCGCGGCGGACCGCCGCGCCCGCCGCTGGCATAAGCCGGACGCCCCCGCGCCGCGCGAGTGCCGGGACCAGACCGTGGGCATCCTCGGTCTCGGCGAGATCGGCGGCGAGGTCGCGCGCCGGTGCAGCGGGCTCGGCATGCGCGTCATCGGCTGCCGCCGCAGCCCGCGCGAGACGCCCTTCGTGGATGAGGTCTACCCGGCGGACGAGTCAGACCGCGTGCTCGCCGCGTCGGATTTCGTCGTCTGTCTGCTGCCCCATACGCCGGAGACGGAGCGGAGCATCGGCGCGGCGCGCTTCGCCGCGATGAAGCCCACGGCGGTGTTCATCAACATCGGCCGCGGTGCGGTCGTGGACCACGCGGAGCTCGCCGACGCGCTGGAGCGCGGCGTCATCGCGGGCGCGGCGCTCGACGCGCTCGACCCGGAGCCCCTCCCGCCGGAGAGCCCGCTCTGGGACATGCCGAACGTTCTCATCACGCCCCACTGCGCCGCCGACAGCCCGTTTTATTTCGACCGCGCCATCCCGGTGATCTGCCGGAATCTGGATGCCTATCTACGGACAAGAAAGTGAGAGGATCCCCCCCGCCTGTTCACGCCGCTGCGGTCGGGGGGCGGGGGGGGGGTTAAATACTGAATGCGCCTGCGGGCGCTAAGATTTGATTTGTTTCGCGTCCGGGGGACGCGACTTACTTTACCCCTCGCGGGGAAAGTAAGCAAAGGCGCGGTTAAGGGAAAACCCTTTCGAATGGGTTTTCCCTTAACAATCC
>CAVCTM010000028.1:0-21403 GCA_963605115.1 Pseudobutyrivibrio sp.
GCCTCTGAGATATCCAAGCTCAGCGTTTTCGTAAGCTTACAACCCCTCAGTCGCGCTTCGCGCGCCAGCTCCCCTTACACTTCGGGAGTCTTTAAACTCGCGGCGCGCCAAAATTCTTAAACAAATTGAATATCCCGCCGGGCACAAAGCACCCGGCGGGGTGTTTTTTTTAGTCTGCGTCGATGGGCAAGTTGTGATACTCCTCATAAAGATCGTTGATAAATGTCATCAGGTGATACCACTCAAGCAGGGTGTGGTAGGCGACCTTGCGGAGATAGGCTTCGTCGCACTTCGTGCGCGCGTCGCGGACGATCCTGCCGTCCTTGGGACGCCAGCCGATCCACTCGACGCTGCGGCGCTCCCAGCCGCCGTCCGCGCGGGGGCGGATCTGACCTAAGGTCAGGTGGCAGCCCGCCTCGTCGAAGCTCTCCCAGTCGGAGCTCTCGTTGACGTTCAGCCCGGACGCCTTCAGCTCGTCGATGCGCTCCTGCGTAAGACCGTAGTCGCGCAAGTTGAAGCTGTGGCGGATGGTGTCGTACTGGCGGTCGCCCTCGCCGAGGTCGAGGCTCTCCGTCGTGTGGACGCCCTCGCTCTTGTCGGTCCAGTTGATGAAATAGTGGTCCCAGTGGTCGGCGGGGTTCCAGATCTTGTAGCGCAGGTTGCCGGTCCCGGCGGGCTGGCTCTTGGGGTGGATGTTCAGCCAATTCAGGTACCAGAACAGCTTTTTGACCTCCACATCCTCCGGGATGGGCATATAGGTCGCGATATAGCCGCTGCCGTCCGGGAACATGCAGTAGCCGTTTTCGTGGTCGTTATACTCGCCCTTCGGCAGCAGCCAGTCGAGGAAGCGCTCGGCGGGAACGGCGTCGCGCCAGTCCATCGGGTGGCCGAAAATGGTGTCCTTCACGTCCTGCGGCAGATCGTGCATCGGGTAGTCGTTATAATACTTTGCGAGGGGCATCAGCGCCTCGACGGGGTTCAGCTTCTGCTTTGTCTGATAGCTCATGGAAAGATGCTCCTTTCTTATTCTTCCGCGCGCAGAAAGCGCAGCGCGGAGGGGGAAACGGCGGGGTAAGTCCTGCCGGTGTCCGTCAGAAGTCCCTCGCCGTCCGCGGCGAAGACGGTAATGTCGCCGGAGACCATGTTGCCGGAGAGCAGGAAGCGCCCGTCCGGGGAGAGGGCAAGTCCGCGCGGCAGGATGCCGCGGGCATTCACGCGCTGCACGGGGCGCGGCGCGCCGTCATCCCCGATGCGGCAGACGACGATCAGGTTCAGACCGCAGAGCGTGCAGTAGAGCGTTCTGCCGTTCGGGTGGACGAGGATATCCTGCGCGCCGACGGGCTTGCCGTCGACGGGTCCGGGGTCGCGGTCCAGCAGGTAAACGCTGTCGAAGCGCTCCAGCGCACCGGTGGCTTCGTCATAGCGGAAGCAGTTCAGCAGCGCGAGGTTTTCGTTGTTGACATAGAGCACACCGCCCGCCGGGTGGAACGCGGCGTAGCGCGGGAAGCAGGCGACCTCCGGGGCGGTCCACTCGTTCAGGCGGACCAGTCTCCCCTGCGCGCGGTCGATGCGGTAAGTATAGATCTTGTCCATGCCCTTGTCGCAGACGGCGAGCAGCTCGCCGCTCGGACTCGCCACGACCGCGTGGAGCCGGGAGAGGACCTCGACGAGCTGGATATGGCCCGAAACGGGGTCGACGTTGACCGAGGAGTTCTCGCCCTTTCCGCCGGTGCCGGGGTTCACGGACACGTCGCAGACCTCGCCGAGGCTGCCGTCCGGCTCGAGGCGGAAGAGCACGAGCGCGGAGTCGTCAAACAGCACCTCGTTGCCGAAGCCGCCGTCCGGTCTCCGGACGATGCGCGTGACATGCCACGGGTCGCCGCAGTGACAGGCGGTGAGATAGCGCCCGCTTTTGTCGAGGCAGAGGTAGGAGGGCTCCGGGCTCAGCGAATCGCGCCGGTTGAGGAGCGTCAGCCCGCCGGTCCTGCGGTCGATGCGGAAGGCGAGCAGGTAGCCGCCGCCGCCGATCTCGCCGCGGCGCTCGCCGCACTCATCGTTGCTGTAAAGAATGCCGCGCTCCGCGTCCAGCCAGAGCTGACCCGCGGCAACATCCGGGCACACGGTCTCCAGCAGCTCCAGCGCGCCGCTGACCTCGTCAAAGGCGAAGACGGATATCCCCTTCCCCTTCGCGGGCCGCGCCTCGAAGCTCCAGTTGCCGACATAAAGAAATGTTCTGCTCAAAATTATTCCCTCTCCTTTCCGCGTCAAAGCCCGTTGATCTCGCGCACGCGGCAGCAGGCGACATGGTGGTCCGGCGCGACGCACTGAAGCTTCTGCGGCCCGGCGCACTGCTCGCAGACATAAGGGCAGCGGGCGGCGAAGCGGCAGCCGGGCTTCGGGTCGATGGGCGAGCTGATCTCGCCGCGCAGGACGATGCGGTTCATTTTGCTGTGGATGTCCGTCGACGGGATGGCGGAGAGCAGCGCCTTGGTGTAAGGGTGGTACTGTGTCCGGAAGAGCTCGTCCGACGGGCTCGTCTCCACGAGCTGTCCGAGATACATCACGCAGATATCGTTGGAGATATGCTTCACGACGGAGAGGTCGTGGGTGATGAAAAGATAGGTCAGTCCGCGGTCCTGCTGGAGCTTTTTCAGCAGGTTCAGCACCTGCGCCTGGATCGAGACGTCCAGCGCGCTGACCGGCTCGTCGCAGACGATGAACTCCGGGTCGAGCGCAAGGGCGCGGGCGATCCCGACGCGCTGGCGGCGTCCGCCGTCGAGCTCGTGGGGGTAGCTCGCGCGCAGGCGCGGCGCGATGCCGACGAGCTCCATCAGCTCCGTGGTCTTCTCCTGCGCCTCGGCGCGGGTATATTTGCCGGAGATGAGCAGCGGCTCCTTGATGGAGTCCTCGATCGTATAGCGCGCGTCCAGCGAGGAATAGGGGTCCTGAAAGATGATCTGGGCGTGCTCGCGGAAGCGGCGGAGGTCGCGGCGGTTCAGAACGGTGATGTCCTCGCCGCCGAAGAGGATCTGACCGCCGGTGCTCTCCTCAAGGTGGACGAGCATGCGTCCGAGCGTGCTCTTGCCGCAGCCGCTCTCGCCGACGACGCCCATCGTGCGTCCACGGCAGACGGAGAGGCTCACGTCGTCCACGGCGTGGACCGTGCCGCGCGGACTCTTGAAGTATTTTTTGAGGTTCCGGACCTCAACGAGCTTTTCGCCGTTATTCATGGCGCAGCACCCCCTCCTCGTCGATATGCAGGCAGCGGCAGAGATGGCCGGGCTCCGTCTCGCGCAGCGCCGGCGCGCAGCCGCGGCAGCGCTCGTCGGCATACTTGCAGCGCGGGTGGAAGCGGCAGCCGGCGGGCAGGTCGGTCGGGTCGGGCGGCAGCCCCTCGATGGGGCTCAGCCACTCGACGTTTTCGTTCAGCTTCGGCAGCGCGCCGAAAAGTCCGAGCGTATAGGGGTGCGCCGGGCACTCGAAGATCTGTTCGAGCGAGCCGGACTCGACGATCTCGCCGGCGTAAATGATGGCGACCTCGTCGCACATCTCGGCGACGACGCCGAGATCGTGGGTGATGAGGATCGTGGTGCAGCCGTTCACGCGGTTTAGGTCCCGCATCAGGTCCAGCACCTGCGCCTGAATGGTGACATCCAGCGCCGTCGTCGGCTCGTCGGCGAGCAGCAGCTCCGGGGAGCAGGCAAGCGCGATGGCGATGACGACACGCTGCTTCATGCCGCCGGAGAACTGGTGGGGATACTCGTCGTAGCGCTCGGCAGGGATGCCGACGGTCTCCAGCATCTCCTCGGCGCGCTTCCGCGTCTCCGCGGCGGGCAGGTCGCTGTGGAGGCGGATGACCTCCGCGATCTGCTGCCCGACGGTCATGACGGGGTTTAAGCTCGTCATGGGGTCCTGAAAGATCATCGTGATCTTTTTTCCGCGGACGTCGCACATCTCCTGCTCGCTGAGCGCGAGCAGGTCCTCGCCCTCCAGCAGCACCCTGCCGCCGCGGACGACCGCCGGGGGCGTCTGCAAAACGCGCAGGATCGTCCGCGCGATGGTGGTCTTGCCCGCGCCGGTCTCTCCCACGAGACCGAGGACTTTGCCCTTTTCAAGGGAGAAGGAGACTCCGCTCACGGCGTGGACCGTTTCCGCCTTGGTCACGTAATCCACGCTGAGGTCTTCCACTTGCAGAAAAGCGCTCATTTCCTTCCCTCCTTCATTTCTTCAGCTTCGGATCGAGGGCGTCGCGCAGACCGTCGCCCAGAAGGTTCAGCGAGAGGACGACGATCATGATGCAGATGCCGGGGATCAGGCACATGTGGGGGTATTTCATAATAAAGTCGCGGCTGTCGGAGAGCATGGCGCCCCACTCCGGCGTGGGCGGCTGAACGCCGATGCCGACATAGCTCATGCTCGCCGCCATCATAATGCGCCCGCCGACGCCCATCGTCGCCTGCACCAGGATCGGCGCGAAGGTGTTGGGGAACACGTGCCTGATGATGATCCGCGCGCTGGAGCAGTTGCTGGTGCGCGCGGCGTCCAGATACTCCATTTTCCGCACGTTCAGGATCGACGAGCGCATCAGCCGCGCCGTTCCCGCGATGCCCTCGAAGCCGAGGGCGAGGATCGTGTTCATCACGCCGGGGCCCAGCACGCAGGCGAGCGCGATGTTCAGTATCATGCCGGGGATGGACTGGATAATGTCGCAAAGGCGCATGATCACGATATCGAGCCAGCCGCCGAAGTAGCCCGCGATGGCGCCGATGATAACGCCGAACACCGCGGAGAACACGACGGAGCCGATGCCGATGAGCAGCGAATAGCGCGCGCCGTAGATCACGCGGCTCAGGATATCTCTGCCGAGCTGGTCCGTGCCGAACCAGTGCTCGGCGCAGGGCTTCAAGCAGCGGTTCATAATGTCGAGCTCGTTATAGCCCTGCGGGGCGATGACCGGCGCGAAAACGGCGATGAGCAGCACGGCGAGGAAGATGATCCCGCCGGCGACGGCGCCGCGGTTATCGGCAAGGCGCTTCATCACCTCGACAAACTGGCTTTTTTTCTTGACGGCGGGCTGGGTCTTCTCCGCCGCTGCGGTCGCGGTCGTCATGCCTTTGCCGCCCCCTTTCTGCGCTTTTTGTCCCCGGTGATCTGTGCCTTCACGCGGGGGTCGACGGCGGCGATGAGCAGGTCCGTCAGCAGCATGATGATGGAAAACGTGATCGCGAGCAGGATCACGCCGCCCTCCACGGCGGGGTAGTCGCGGTTGTTGACCGCATTGATGATATAAACGCCGACGCCGGGGATGGAGAAGATCGTCTCCGCGATAAGCGTTCCGCCCAGCGAGGTGCCGAAGCTCATGCTCGCCACGGTGATGACCGGGATGAGTGCATTCGGCAGTGCATGGCGATAAACCACGGCGCGCTCGCGGACGCCCTTGGCGCGCGCCATGGTGATATAGTCGGAATGGATGACCTCAAGCATGCCGGAGCGCATCTGGCGCGCCATGGTCGTAACGCCGGCAAAGGCGGTGGACACGACGGGCAATATCCAGTACTTGATCCCGCCGACGCCGAACGCCGGGAGCCAGTGGAGCTTTGCGTTGAACAGCAATATCAGCACGAGCGAGAACCAGAAACCGGGCAGACTCGTTCCGATGAGCGCGAGCGTCATGGAGCCGTAATCGGCGAGGCTGTTCTGGCGGACCGCGGCGTTGACGCCGAGGGGAATGCCGATGAGCAGCGACAGCACCATGCCGGACACGGCGAAGATGAGCGTATAGGGGAATCGCGCGAGCAGCTCGCCCGCGATGCCGATGTTGGTGACGTAAGAGGTGCCGAAATCAAAGTGCAGGAACACGTCCCGCAGGTAGCGGCCGAGCTGGACGATGAAGGGGTCGTTCAGTCCCATCGACTGCCGCAGCGCGAAGAGCTGCTCCGCGGTCGCCGTGGGTCCCAGAATGACCTCCGCCGGGTCGCCCGGCGCAAGCTGCATCAGCGAGAACACCAGCACGGTGACGCCCAAAATCACGGGGATCATCAGCAGAATGCGTTTGAATATGTATTTTCCCATTTGCCTTGTCTCCTTGGAAAAAGGATGTGCGGAAAGGGATATGATCGGGTCTCGCCGGTCATATCCCTCGTCCAAAAAGCCTCGCAGAGTTCGCGTCCGCAGACGCGAATAGAATAAATTATTTTTCGGCGGGGCGTGTACCTGCCGAAAAATACTCTGCGCGGAGCGAACGTGCGCCCTGAAGGGGCGTGCGCTGAGCGGAGTGAATCCTTTTCAAATGAGAGCCCAGCGTAGCGGGTCTCATTTGAGCTCGATCGTGTTCGCGCGGATGAAGCGGTTCCAGTCGAGGAACCAGCCGCTGACCTCTGCGGTCTGGTAAGCGGCGTATTCGGGCAGGTCGAAGATCTGGTAGTAGAGAGCGTTTTCGGTGATATAGTTATAGAACGCATCCAGATTCTCCTGCGTGTAGCCGCCGGGAGCCGCGATCGCGTCGTAGAGCGCCTGAAGCTCGTCGTCGACGAGACCCGCCCACGTTGCGCCGGAGGCGTAGTTGTTGCGGTTGAACAGGGTGTTCCAGAGGTCGGCGGTCACATAGCCGCCGTTGCCGGGACCGGCGTAGCAGAGCTCATACTGGCCGCTGGTGCCGTCGCGGTAAGCGCCGTAGCTGGTGCCCTCGGCGACGCAGATCTCCGCCTTGATGCCGACAGCCTGAAGGTTTGCCTGAATGACGGTCCACATGAGGTTGTGGGTCGGGTTGGTGTTGCAGAGCAGACGGATCGTCTCGCCGTTGTAGCCGGACTCGCCGAGCAGCTCCTTCGCCTTCTCCGGGTTATAGGCGTAGGGAGAGGTCTTCCATGCGCTGTTGAAGCCGACGGTCAGCGCCTCGCTGCCGCAGGTGACGACGGAGCCGGAGCCGTAACCGTAGCCGCACGCCTCCGCAACGGCGTCGTTGTCGATGGCGTAGAGCACCGCCTGACGCAGCGCGAGGTTATCGTAGAAGATGCTGTCCTTCGTCATGCACAGCTGAACGCCGCGGTCCTCGGAGGAGGGCATCTGGATGAGCTCCAGATCGCTGTGGGAGGACACCTCGTCGAGCATGCCGTGGTTGATGTACATGGCGACCTGGACCTCGTTGTTCTCGATCGCAAGGGTGAGCTGGGTGGCTTCGGAGAGGATCTTGAAGACGATGACGTCCGCATACGCGCGGCTGCCCTCATAGATGAGGCTCTCGTCGGTCTGCCAGTACTCGCCGGTCTTGCGCAGGGTGATGGATGCGCCGCTCACATAGTCGTCGCCGCCGGCAACGGTGTAAGGCATCGTGCCGCAGGCGGTGGTGGCGAACTGGTCCGGGCTGTCGTTATACGCCTTCTCGGTGGCGATGGGAACCTTGCAGACAAGGTAGTTGAACGCGCCCTCGGCGGTGGTGCTGAGCTTCAGCTCGAAGGTATAGTCGCCGGTGGCTTTGATGCTCTCCATCGTGGTCGCCCAGTTCTCGTTATACTTCTCGAAGCTGAAAACGACGTCGCTCGCGGTGACGGGGTTGCCCGCGGCGTCGGTGATGTAGTCGTAGATCTCAACGTCATAGGTGGTGTCGTCGACCTGCTTATAGTCCTTGATCATAATGGGGTCGATCTCGGTCGCACCGTTCTGGCAGCTTGCCAGCGTTTCGTAGAGGACATACGTGACCATGTCCTTGGTGATGCGGCCGCTGGTCCACGGATTCAGGGAATCGAGACCGCCGTAAATGCCGACGGAGAGCGTCTTCGCGCCGCCGGTCTCGCCGCCCTCGCCGGGCTGACTGGGCTGGCTGGGCTGCTGGGTCTGGCTGGCGCCGGGGTCCTTGGTCTCGGCGGGGTCGCTGCCGCCGCCGCAGGCTGCCAGTGCGAGCAGCATGGCGGCTGCCATCAGCATGGCAAAGAGTCGATGCAGGGTCTTCCTTTTCATTCTGGGTTCCTCCTGTAGATTTTTTATTGCAAACGGGCCCTCATCCCGTCTGAATACCAAAAGATTATGCTTGTGGTTTTTGCACCCGTCCGCTATAATGGGGAAAAAGACGAAAAAGCGGAGGGCGTCTGCCGTGAATTTTTCCAACATCAGCTATTTTCTCGCCATCGTCGAGGAGGGGAACATCTCCGCCGCCTCGCGCAAGCTCTATATCTCCCAGCAGGCGCTCAGCGAGCAGCTCAAAAAGCTCGAAGATGAGATCGGCGCGCCGCTTTTAAAGCGCGGCAAGACCATCCAGATGACGCCCGCGGGCGAGTGCCTCTACCGCGACGGGCGCGAGCTGCTGCGCATCTACAACAACATGATGGAGAGCATTCAGGACCTCACGCTCTCTCGCCGCCGGCGCATCACGCTCGGCGTTCCGACCTTCGGCACCCCGCCGTATCTCCCCGCGCTGCTCGCGCGATTTTACGCAAAGTATCCGGAGTATGAGATCGCCGTCGTCAAGCGCCAGCACACGGACGTGGCGCACAATATGAATGGCGTGGACCTCTATATCAGCCCGCTTCCGCTGAGCCCGCACCTCGAAAACAACATCGTGCTGGACCGCGACCCTTACCATGCCGTGTTCCAGAAGCGGCTTGCCGAGCGCGTTTACGGCGCGCGCTGGGCGGACGCGGAGCGCACACTCGTCGAGACGCAGGACCTCGGCGCGATCCGCCAGCTGCCCTTCATCGCCCTGCGCGACCGCTACGGTCAGCTCATGCAGGACCTGACGCTCATCTTCGACGAATACCATCTCTCGCCCGTGTTCGGTTTTTCCTCGGAAAACCTCGACTTGAACGAACACGCCTGCGTCCACGGGCTCGGCTGCCTGCTCGTAACCGCCAGCTGCGCCAAGGCGCTCTTCTCCGGCTGCGCGCCGGAAGCGGCGGCGGGGCTGCTGAGCTTTCCGATCCGCGTCACAAGCTTTGAGACGAAGACCTGCATCAGCTACCGCAAGGGCGTCCGCCTCCATCCGGCGGAGCTGCGCTTCATCGAGGAGGCGCGCGAATTGTTGAATCAGCCAGACGCGCTGTAACAAACGTTCCATACGTTTGTGCAAAATTACCTGTCTTTGAAATTAGTGTAACATTTGATCCGCGAAATGTCTAACACCGTTCCCCTTGGAGACTTACAGGCATTTGCCTGTGAAACGGCAGTTTTTGGAAAGGACGATGGACCCGCCATGGGATTCTGGGATAAAAAACGCGAGCGCGCCGCGTTTCAGGAGCGCTTTCAGACGGACGACACGAAGTCCGCGCGGCGCGCGGGCTCGCTGGAGCGCAAGCGCGGCGCGATCGTGAAGACTTATGAGTCCCCCGTGCTGCCGCGGCTCGCGCGGCTGCTGACGGGGATGCTCCCGGTGCTGACGGCGGCGTGCGTCGCCGTGGACGTCAAAAACGCCCTGCGCTTCGGCGAGCAGCTTGGGCAGGCGCGTGCGCTCGCGGGGATCAGTCTGACCGGACTCGCCGTCTGGGGCGTTCTGACGGCGCTGCTCGCCATCGTCTGCGCGATCGGGATGCAGCAAAACGGCGCTGCCGTAAAGAAAAAGGCGCGCGAGGGCGGCGCCGACCCCGCCGATCCCGAAGAATCCGCCCGCTGCGCCCGCGCCGCCCGGCGTCTGAACCGTCCCTACCACGTCTCGCTGCTCATAGCCCTCGCCGGCACCGCGGCATGGGCGGTGTTTTGGGGGATTGTCTCTTAAAAGGCGTTTCGCGGACTGCGCTCCGCGGGAGATTTTGAGCGGCTTCGCCGCAAGAATTGAATTTGTTTCGCGCCGAAGGCGCATTCCTATTCTGCCTTTCCCGCCGCCGTCCGCAGCGACTGTCCCGAATAACAAAGCGCCCCGGTCCGAACATGGACCGGGGCGCTCCGCGCTGTGGGATGGGAGAGAAAAAATGAAAGGGGTCACTGATGACTTGTTGTCGGAGAGAACGGATCGTTCAGCATTCCGGGATGCTCCAACAGGAAGTTCACGACTTCAGTCGCTTTCTCGTAATCAGCAATGTTTTCCGATCGGATACCGGCATCGCTAATATGCATTGTCTGCTGTGAATCGGTCGTATAGGCCTCCCACCTCGCCAGACCGGAACCATTAGGGTCTCCGGTTTTTGCAAAGTTTGTAAAATAGTCCAGCATTGCTTTCGACAATTCATAGTCCTCTTCCCGCCATGCAACATCATAGCGATCCAGAGTTCCAAATACATACGGAAGCTCGTCCCCGTGCCGCATTTTTCTTCCGTCTCCCGGCATGCACCGCTCGAAGAAATAGTTGTAAAGCGGCTTGAAGCCTCTTTCGCAATACCTGCGTCCCCACGCGATCACGGGTCCTAAAGCGAACTCGCGCTCATAACCCTGTATTCCGCCGGGAACCTGGCAGGGGACATTGTGCCACTCTTCGCTGAGCATTCCGCACATTACATCCACAGAGGCGTCAACCGGTCCGTCGTTAAGGAGCTTTCCATAATAATCGTGGACGAGCCAATGATCCACCGAGGGGAGAAAAAGCGTATTCAGCATGGATTTCTTTGGAAGCTCCAGTGCCAGCTCTTCACGGCACAGCACCTCACAGATCTCCCGCGCCGGGCGGGTCATCAAGTCTTCCACTGTCCAACCGACCCGATCAATCAGTTCCCGGCAAAGCGAGCATTTGCTTTCAAAGCTGTGTATATAATCGATATCCCACGTCCCACCGCCGGAAAGTGAGATCACGCGATGAAACAATCCCCACGCCGGCGCTGCGCAGAGCAAGAGCTTGGTATAAATTGCTCCGGCTGAATGTCCAAAGACCGTGACACAGTCCGGATCACCTCCGAAGGCTGCGATATTTGCTCTAACCCAACGGAGCGCAAACAGAATATCCTGTATCCCATAAGTGCCCGCAGAAGTGTGTTCGTCTTTCTCCGCAAGTTCCTTTAGACCGAAAAAGCCGAACACTCCGATACGGTAGTTGAATGTCACCAGAATACAGCCGCGTCTGCATATCTCCGCTCCATCCACATAGGGGTCGTGACTACATCCTCCGGCTCCATAAAGCCAGACCATAACGGGCAGTTTTTCTCCGGCGCTCTCCGCCGGAGTCCAGACATTCAGGTAAAGGCAGTCCTCTGCGTAGGCGTGAGGCGGAGTCGGCTTCACGCCATCCATATTCTGATCGCGGAACGGGAATCTGTATGCGTCCGGCGGCCACTGCGTACACGCTCTTTCTCCGTTCCACGGCACCGGCGGCTGCGGCGCGGAAAAGCGTCTTTTTCCTACCGGCGGTGCCGCATAGGGAATCCCGCGAAAGACGGTATAACCATTCTCAAATACACCCGTCACCGCTCCATACTGTGTTGTTGCATGCGAGATCGTCATTCATTCCACCCCGGTTTCCAGAAAGATACATAAGCTGCAACCGGCTGTTTCCGCTTCTCGCACAGTATACTGATTTCTCCAGTTTCATTCAGACGGTAAAGAAACACTTGACCCTCGCCAAGACCGCAGACGATCAGGTAATCCCCAGCCTCATCAAGTGCACAGCCCCGCGGCCAGCTGTCCGACACGGAAAAAGTTTGTTTCAGCGCCGGTTCCCCGGTCTCCTGATCAAGTGAAAATACACTGATCACGTTAGGTCCGCGCACCACGTCATACAACACGCGTCCGTCAGCCCGAATGCAAAGTCCTTGCTGCTCATTTTTTTCGGAACGCGGCTTCCAGCCGGACGGCGCAGCACAGCGCTGAAATACCGGGGTCAACACACCATTCGGATCGTAATGATATGCGCAAAGATCCATACTCTTCTCATTATTATGATAAAAAAACGGACGATTCGGGTGAAATACGCAATAGCGAGGAAGACTTCCTGCCTCGCAACTATATGCGCCCGCGGGAAGGCGCAGCTTTTGCTTTTCCCGATCGATCTGATAGAGGCTGACAGTATCGTTTCCCTTATCGCACACAGCAAAGAGTCTCCCGTCCGGAGACATCACCGCCGAGTGCGGGCGCGGGCGGAGCTGCCGCGCTTCCGGTCCGTCTCCGAAGTGTTTGTCAACGTCAAGCAGCCGCCCAAGTGTACCATCCTCACATACTTCAAAAAGCTCTACGACCGAATCGTCGTATTCGATTTTTAAGTGATACTCCCCGTAGGCATCCTGAAAAATCTGTGTCGCAGCTGCGCCGCTGGCATGGTTTGCAACAACGGCATAGCGCCCATCCGAATCCAATGTCATGTAGGAAGGATTGGGGCACCACGTCGGTTTTTTCTGCCGCAACGTAAGTTTTCCAGTGTCCGGGTCCATGCTGTAGACATAAATCTGACCACCGCCGCCGGCTCGCATTCCCGGAAGACGCATTGCCTCATTCAATGCGTAAAGGATATTCCGCTTCTTGTCCACATAGGTCATATTAAAACTGACCTCAGCGTCCACATGCTGCACATCGGTAAGCTTACCGGAAGATTTGTCAAGCAGATAGACGTGGAGCCCTGCCTCTTCCCCACCGTGTGTCCAACTGCTGATATAAACGAATTCATTGCTTTGCGTCTTTTTTTCAGTCATACGCCGTTCCTTTCAACCCGTTATTCTTTTTCCAACTCGCCAGCCCGACAGCAAGAGACAAAGTGACCAGGGCTGATCTCTGAAAGTCTCTGCGGCTCCGCACAGACCTCGCTGGCGAAGGGACAGCGGACTGCGAATCGGCAGCCGGGCGCGGGATCGATCGGAGAAGCGGGCTCGCCGCGCATCATAATGCGCTTCTGCTGCTTGAAAACATCAATTGTCGGAATCGCCGAAAGCAGTGCTTTTGTATAGGGATGCCGGGGATGCGCGAAGAGCTCCTCCGTTTCGCTCCGCTCCACGAGCTGCCCCAGATACATAACAGAAACCGCCGTCGAAATATGCTTTACGACTGCCATATTGTGCGTGATAAACATGTAGGTCAGCCCAAGTTCCTCCTGAAGGTCCATCAGCAAATTCAGAATCTGAGCCTGAATCGACACGTCCAGCGCGCTGACCGGTTCATCGCACACAATAAATTTTGGGTCCAGCGCCAACGCGCGCCCGATCCCAACACGCTGGCGGCGGCCGCCGTCAAGCTCATGCGGATAGGAAAGGCGCAGCCTTTTAGCAAGACCGACCATATCCATGATTCGCTCCGCTTCTTTTTCGCGAGAGGTCCGGTCGCCGAATCGTCCCGAAAGACGCAGCGGCTCCATAATCGTATCTTCCACCGTCATTCTCGGATTGAGCGAAGAATACGGATCTTGAAAAATGATCTGCATTTCGTTGCGGAGTTGCTTGAAACGACGCCCTTCGGCATTTGTGATATCCTCTCCATTATAGAGTACCTGACCGCTTGTAGGGTGCTGAAGGAGCAGCACGTTTCTGCCGAGTGTACTCTTTCCGCAGCCGGACTCGCCCACAATGCCCATCGTTTCCCCGCGCCGGATCGTCATAGAGACGCCGTCCACCGCATGGACTGTACCCGAAGCAATCTGGAAATACTTTTTTAAGTCTTTAATCTCAATCAAATCAGCCATTTTGTCCTCCCGCGTTCGCAATATAGGGGCAACTGCAAAAATGGGTGGGGCCGACCTCTCTCATAGGCGGCTTTTCCTCTGTGCAGCCAGACTGCGCGTATGGGCAGCGAGGATGAAAGCAACAGCCGCTCGGAAGGTCTGTCGGGTCAGGCGGCATTCCCTTAATGCTCGTCAGGCGTTTCGCCTTGCTGAAAATATCCGGTATTGCCCCAAAAAGCCCTATCGTGTACGGATGAGTCGGGTGCAGGAACACCTCTTCCTTCGGACCAATCTCCACGATTTCCCCCGCATAAACGATTGCTACATCATCGCTCTGTCCCGCGACCACGCCGAGGTCATGCGTGATTAAGATCACCGAGCTGTTAAACGTACGCTTCAGTTCTGAAATGAGGTCCAGCACCTGTGCTTGAATTGTCACATCCAGTGCGCTGGTCGGCTCGTCCAGAAGCAGAAGGTCCGGCTGACACGCCAGTGCAATTGATATCACTGCGCGCTGCTTCATTCCCCCCGAAAACTGATGCGGAAACTCCGAGGCGCGCCGGCCGGGTATTCCTACCATCTCCAGCATTTCCTTGGCCTTAGCATCTGCCTCGCGTTTTGACACGATCTCGTGCATTTTGATCACTTCGGATATCTGCTCCCCGATTGTCTTGACGGGATTCAGTGCGGTCATCGGGTCCTGAAACACCATGGATATTTTCTTTCCACGAATACGGCGCATTTCATTTTCATTGAGCTGTAAAAGGTCTGCCCCCTCCAGTTTGATGCTGCCGGAAGTGACCTTTGCCTGCGGCTCCGGCAGAATCCGCAGGATCGATTTGGCAATCGTTGTTTTTCCTGCACCGGTCTCACCGACGAGGGCAAGTGTCTTCCCGCGCTTTAATTGAAACGAAACGTGGTTGACCGCGCTTACCCGTTCTCCACCTGAGGAATACACCACCGAAAGGTCTTCCACTTCAAGATAGTTTTCGACTTGTCCTGCCATTTTTGTCTCCTCAATCCTTCAATTTGGGGTCCAGCGCATCACGCAAGCCGTCGCCGAGCATGTTCAGGCAAAGAACTACTGTCGCTATTGCCAGCCCCGGAAAAATCAGCTGATATGGGTAATCACGAATGTACCCACGCGCTGCTGAAAGCATAGCTCCCCATTCCGGCGTAGGCGGTTGGATGCCAAGCCCTACATAACTCAGAGACGCAAGCGATAGGATCAGCCCGGCACTCGCCATAGTCGCCTGCACGATCAAGGGTGTCCATGAATTTGGAAGGATGTACTTCACGATCACCTGGAATTTACTGCATCCGATCGCCGTGGCAGCCTCCACGTATTCATTGTTCCGCACACTCATAATGTTAGCTCGCAGGATGCGCGTAAAGGTCGGCATTCTGCTGATGCAAAGAGCAATCACGGTTTTATCGAACCCCGCGCCCAAGGCCGCCGATATTGCAATCGTCATAATCAAATCCGGGATCGACTGAAAAATATCCAGAAATCGCATAATCAGCGTTTCCACAACTCCACCGAAAAAGCCGGCTATGGAGCCGAGGACCAAACCGATAAGCAGAGAGCAGATCACGGCAATCAGAGAAATACTCAGCGAATAGCGTCCGCCATAAAGAACACGGGTAAAAATATCACGTCCAAGATCATCAGTACCGAACCAGTGCTGCCAACTCGGAGTCTGGTTTTTGGATGCGAGATTCATCTCTGAATAACCATACGGAGTGATGTATGGTGCAAGAATTGCAAGAATGATGAACAGAAGAAAAATCACAAGACACACCATAGCGGTTTTATTCTTCCGCAGGCGCCGCATACTGGCACGGAAAGCACTGTCCTTTTTTTGCTTGATCTTTGTTTTCATGATTCCGTGCACCTCATCATTTCTTGTTTTTATATTGCGACCGGATTCTCGGATCGACTGCGGCGTACATCAGATCGACCAGCAGCATAACAAGGCTGAACGCAATAGCCAGCACGATCACGCTTCCGCGAATAACCGGATAGTCGCGTTTATTGATGGCCGAGACCATATAGTATCCGACGCCGGGAATCGCAAAAACTGTTTCGATTGCTACCGCTCCCCCAAATACGTGTGCCAGATTATTGCCCGCAAGCGTGATGATCGGCAGCAGTGCATTGGGCAGCGCGTGCTTATAGATCACATCGCGTTCCTTCATTCCCTTGGCGCGCGCAGTCGTCACATAATCGGCCCGAATTACCTCCAGCATGCTCGATCGTGATTGCCGCGCAATTCCGCCGACTCCACTGACCGCCAGAGCGATACAGGGCATGATGTAGCAGCTCAGCGAGGATATTCCCGTCGCTGGAAGCCACCCCAGCTTTACGGAAAACAGGATGACCAGCAGCAGTGCAAGCCAGAATTGGGGAACAGATACTCCAATCAATGCAACGATCATGGAGATTCTGTCTCCTATACCGTTCCTGTGGACCGCGGAAACCACGCCGATAATTACGCCCAGAGAAACGGAAAGGAAAAGTGAAAAACACCCAAGCAGGATAGTTCGGGGAAGGCGCACGGCAAGTTCTGCGGAAACAGACTTTTCCGTGAGGTAGGAAGTCCCAAAATCCAGATGGAATATTACACCTTTAACATAGCGCCAGAGCTGAACAAGATAGGGATCGGATAATCCCAGCCGCTCCCTCGTGGCTTCGATCATGTCATCTGTCGCGGTCGAACCGGCAACAATCTCCGCAGGATCGCCGGGGACAACATACATCAACGTGAAAATAATCAGCATTAC
This sequence comes from Pseudobutyrivibrio sp., assembly GCA_963605115.1. GTDB lineage: Bacteria > Bacillota > Clostridia > Oscillospirales > Oscillospiraceae > SVKR01. The sequence continues at coordinate 16,280 of CAVCTM010000028.1, forward strand.
GCCGATAACGACGAGGACCATCCACAAAAGTCGTTTCAAAACATATCTAAGCATGTGCGCTTCTCCTCCTGAAAGTGGAGCTTTTATTAATGACGACCGCGCCGAAAGCCTGTTTCGGGCTGTAAGCGCGGTCGTTAAACTATTTTTTACTTGGACCAGCTAAAATCGCAGGCGCCGGGGAAAAGCCAGTATGAAGCGTTGTAAAGAAGCTTCCCTTCAAAAGTGTTCGCCTTTGTCACGGTGTACAGGATCGGCTGAAACAGACCATAGACATACGCCTGATCCTTCATGTAGTAATGAAGCTCCGTCATCCTCTCATCGGTGTAAGTTCCGTTTTCCTGACAGAGCTGAAGCAGCTCTTCAAATTTTTCATCATGGATCCCGTTATATCCGATTCCATCTTTCCAGCATTTTTCGGAAAAATCATTATTATAACCATGGACCATCAGGAAATCCTGCCCCGCATTGCGAAGATAGATATCCCATGCGGAATGATCCTTCGCATATGTTTTTGCCAGCGTCTCCTCATAAACATTCAGCTCGCATGAAATGCCCACGGCATCCAGATATCCTTGAACGATCAAACCGATCTTCTGGTCAAGTTCCAGAGAACGCAGGAGGAAACGGACGGTGACATCACCTTTCTTATATCCGGCGTTCTCAAGAAGTTCTTTTGCCTTTTCAGGATTATACTCGTAGTAATTCCCGTCATCCCACGAATCGAGAATATCGTCAAACAGAGGGCTTCCAAAGGCGTAGGCCTTCACAGCATCGCCGTTCATAGCGCCGTCTATGACCCCTTGCGCATCGATTGCGTAACAGATGGCCTGTCGGACAGCAAGATCGCTCGTAGAAGCCGAGGGATCACAGTTGAAAAAGAGGGTGTAGGTCGTATTGCTGACATCGTCAAAAACGGTGTAATTAGGATCATTTTCAAATCGCGCTGCTTGCGCGGAATCCATATTGCTGACAGCGTCGATCGCGTCGGTTTCCAGAGAGATTACCTGCTGCGCCGCCTCGGACACAACATAGTACTCGATGCGCTTTACGTGGATCTGTTCAACGTCGGTCCGATCGGCTTCGGGCTTCCAGTAATCATCTCTTGCTTCCATGACCATGTAGGAACCTTCTACATAATCCTTCATAACGTAAGGTCCGGTCCCAACCGGTCGAGCCGCCATCTTGTCGCCGCTTTCCTCGTAAGCCTTCTGGGACACGATCCAGTTATACAGAATACGCTCCATTCCCTTTTTCATGGTGGTATTCAGCTTAAACTCAACCTCATAATCTCCCAGCGCCGTGACACTTTCAATATATTTTGCCGTCTGGCTCTTCGCGAGCCAGTCTTCGTTCGTGTAGTTCCAGACGACATCGCTCGCAGTGATATGATTTCCGTCCGAGTCGGTAATGTTGTCCCAGATTTCGACCACGAAAGTATATTCATCCGTATAGTGCATTTCCTTGGCAAGAACGCTTCTCGTCTGACCTCCGGGCAGAACCTCGACGAGCGGCTGATAAGTTTCATAGAGCGTTTGCTTGCGTCCTGTGTTGTTTGCCGCAAAAGGACCAAGATTCCCCGGATCCAGACTGATACAGATTCGGATGCTGGTGTCTTCGAATTTAATCTCCTCACTATTTGCGGTCTCGCCTCCACTTGCAGCGGAAGGCTCCGGCGTATTTTCAGTGTCTTTCTCGGTATCGGTCAAGCCTCCGCAGGCGCAGAGGGCTATGAGCATGATGGCTGCAAGGACCAGTGCAAGGATCTTTTTCATGGTTTCTCCTTTCAAATCTGTCATTTTTCCTGTCAAATTCTGATTTGGGGCTGAAAAAAGGGATGCTTGCGGTTTTCTTGCGGTGTTCAGCTGCGGAAGGATATGACGACGTCGCTCGTCTCGTCCGCCATGGAGAGGCAGTCGCCGTAGAACTCCTCGGCGGAGCCGGCGAACTCCTGCGCGTTTTCCACGACGGAGTTCGGTCCGATGGTGAGCAGCGTGTTCGTCGCGCGGATGGTCTGGGGCTTCGACATGCCCCGGACGGTGCCGCCGGTGATCGTGATCGCGCCGTGCTCGTTCTCGCCGCCGAAGAGTCTGCCGCCGGCATAGACCGCGCCGGCGTTGCGGCTGCACGGACCGCAGTGGGCGACGAGATTGCCGCCTGTGATCGTGAGATCGCCGTAGCGCGCGCAGATGCAGCGGCTCCAGAGCGTGGTCTCGGCTCTGGTGGCGGTCGCGTTGCAGACGAGGGTCCCCTCGCCGCCGGTGATCGTGAGGTCGCCGCTGGAATAGAGCGCCGCGGTGTTGGCGTCCGGTCCGGCGGGGACGATGCGCAGCGTGCTGACGCCGCGTTCGAGCACGAGCGTCGTGCCGCCGGGGACGACCAGCGCGATGTCCGCGCTTGTCTCAAACGTGAAGCCCGTCATCGTGACGGTGCTGCCCTCGCCGCGGATGCCCGCGGGGGCGACGTTCCCGCCGAGCTGCACGTCCACGAGCTGCTCGCGCTCTTCGCGGCAGGAGCCGCGGCGGAACGTGCCGTCGCCGCAGTAAAAAAGCGTGTAGTTTTCCATCATTCCTCCGTTTCTCCGCCTGCGAGCCACTGCTCCAGACGGTCATAGAGCGCCCTGACGCTCTCCGGGCGGTCGATACCGGGGAGGTCGGGGCTCGTCCCGGCGTCGACATACACGAGATTGCGGTAAGCGTGGCGCAGGGCCGCCCAGCGCTCGCGGTCGAGCGGCAGCGCCTCGCCGGGGATTTCCGGCTGGAGCGTGTCGCTTTCGTAGACGGAGCCGAAATAGACGATGCGCCACTCGCCGTCCCGCCGCTCGACCTCGTAGATAAGGCGCATGTAGCATGTCAGCACGGCGCGGACACCGCCGACGCTCAGCCAGCGCAGCGTGGTCTGCGGCGCTTCGACATACGCCCGCGCGCCGCGGCGGTGGACGATCGGATAAGCGATGCGGCTCACGATCGGGCGCTCCGGGTCATGCGCCGGCGCCTTGCCGCCGTGGAGATAGCGCTCGACGGGCACGCAGCCGCCGGTCCAGCTCGTCACGACGAGCGCGTCGTGCCAGTAGCACGCCTCCAGCGCGGGGATATCCGCGGTCACGCGGCTCTGGCGTTCGCGGGCGATCAGCTCGCGGATGGCTTCGTTTTCGCTCATAGGGCTTTTTCAACCTTCTCTTTCCTGTCGGGTTCCCTCTCTGCTCCGGATGGCGGCGACCGTTCTGCCGAGGCTGCATTGCAGCGCGTCCGTCGGGCAGCGCTTTTCGCACATGCGGCAGCGCGGCGTCTCGTCGCGCCGCTGCCGTCCCGCGGCGGCGCAGCCGGGGCGGGAGAGCGGGCAGCGGTTTTTGCAGAGCGTGCAGCGCGGCTCGTCCGCGGTCATCTCAGAGATAGAAGTTCTGCTCGCCGCCGACGAAATCCTGATCCGGGTTCACGAAGCCGGTGCGCCAGGTGGGTCCGGTGCTCTCCAGCGTTTCGCGGTCGGGAATGAACAGATCCGGTCTATTATAGCAGAAAGTGTAGCGCGGGTCGAGCTTGATTTTGTAAAGCCGTGCAGCATTTCCGCCGATGATGAGGTTGATCTCGTCCTGCGTGCAGAGCTCCATGTCCTTCAGACGGTGGATCTGGTGAGTGGCCCAGCCGTAATAGTCCGGCTGGTAGCAGACCTCACGGTCGCCGAGCGCCCAGTTGTTGCGGTTATACCAGATAAAGGTCGGCTCCGTGCGCTTCAGACCCGGACGGGTCGCCTGCGGATACCAGATGCGGCTGCCCGTGTCGCCGCCGCCCCAGAGCAGCTTGCTCGCGCCAATCTGGTAGTTCTTCAGCGCGTACTCATAATACTCCGCGCGCCAGTAGCCGGTCTCCAGATAGACGTGCTCAAAAAGTCCCGCGAGGTAGCAGGCGCTCTTGATGTCGTCCTCGGTCTGACCGCCGCCGTGGGCGATGATGACCTTGAAGCCGGGGTATTTCTGGAGGACGTTCGCGATCATGGTGAGCGGCTCTTCCATGCAGATGTGGCTGTAGTCGTGGAAGTAGACCGGCACGTCGTAGTGGGTGCAGAGCTCCGCGATGGCGCACCACTCCTTGAAGCGCTGGACGCGGGTGGGACGCTCGCGCGGGCAGCCGAGCGAGCCCGGCGCGATCTCGCCGACGCCGACCATGATGTCCGGTCCGAGGGAGAGCGCCTCGTCGAGCTCGCGGATGGCGTCCTCGATGTTCCACTCCTTCTCGCCGGTCGCGGCGGCGAGGCGGGTCTTGGTGTCCACGCACATAGAGCGGAAGCGGTCCGGATGGCGGCGGACGATCTCGGCATGCAGCTCGTTCGTGGTACCGATCATGCTGGGCAGGATGATGCCCAGGTCGATGCCGTAGTTGTCCATGTCGAGCAAGATCATATCGGAATTATCGGCTTCCTCGACCTGCGCGTTCACGCCCTTGATGCGGCTGTTTGCGTCGGCGTGGTCCTTCTTTCCGGGGTGGATGTGGCAGTCGACCACAAATCTTCCCATTTTCATACGTCGCTGTTCTCCTTTTTGATTTACGAGTTATCAGTTACTTGCATTAAAAGTCAAAAAGAATGGTCCCCTGCCCTCGGCGAAGCGTTTTCGGTTTTGGGACCTCGTGTTTCGCCGGTTTTGCAAGTGACCAATTACTTTCCTTGACGACAATATAGCACGTTTTTCAGGGGCTTGTCAAGGGTGTTGTGATTTTTCTGCATTTACACCAAGATTTTGGCGGGTGGATTGTGGAAGGTGTACAATTCCAGAGGTGTTTGATCGCCTGTGGGGGGGGAGGGGTTCTCGTGTCCCCAAGAGGGCGGGGAAAAAGTTGAATGCGCCTTTGGCGCTAAGATTTAATAGGTTTCGCGTCCGCGGGACGCGACCTTCTTTCCCCCTGTGGGGAAAGAAGGCAAAGGCACAGTTAAGGAGGGACCCTTTCGATTGGGTCCCTCCTTAACAATCCTCCTCCGCAACGACCAAGGGGATCTTGCGATCCCCTTGGAACCCCTCCCGTATCTTAGGTCCAGCGTTTTAACTATTGGAGCACCACCGGGAGCAGCAGCTGCATCGTGGCACCCCTCAGTCAGCGCGGAGCGCTGACAGCTCCCCTTTCAGGGGAGCCAAGA
>CAVCTM010000029.1:0-21037 GCA_963605115.1 Pseudobutyrivibrio sp.
GCGAAGATGACCAAAGCCGTGGAAGCCAAGCTCACCGAATGGGAAAACGACCCGCCCAGCGACCCGCGCCGCTTTGCGTGGATGTGGATGTGAGGGAGCAGAAAGACCGCCCGGACACACAGTGTCCGGACGGTCGGAGCGTGTCAAAGAACTCTGCAAACTGCGAATTTAAAGGCTCCCGAAGTGCAAGGGGAGCTGGCGCGCGAAGCGCGACTGAGGGGTTGTTGCCAAGCCGCCGAAAACGCCAAGCTTGGCTGTTTCAGAAGCTTACAACCCTCCAGTCAGCGCTGCGCGTTGACAGTCTCCCTTGCACAGGGAGACCTTTAAATTGAGCGGCTTCGCCGCGTCGATACGACTTTTTTGACAGACAAAGGCGGGAGCATCGCCTAAGCGATGCTCCCACCTTATCTTTCCCATGACCGCGTTTATTGGGCGGCGTGTTTCTCCTCCAGCACGTCCAGCAGCCTTGCCGCCGCCCGCCGCCGCGCGCCGGCGCATTTGACAATTTCTCCCGGCTATGGTATAATTCACCGGATAAAGGGTTAAACCTTTTTATAACGGCGTCAGGCGCGGGGAGACACCGCGCTGGATATAGATCAAAGAGAATATCACTACGGCAGAGCATTGGGCTGGGCTGCGGGGAATAAGACGGGGGCGAACGGGGTCTCCGGGATAAAGCCGCGCGCCGAGTCCATGCCGTGCTGTGCCGTAAAACGCGAAAAAATATCTGGTTTCAAAGGAGATCATATGGCTGCAAAGCAGAACAAGCTGAAGATCATCCCCCTTGGGGGACTCGGTGAGATCGGCAAGAACCTCACCGTTTATGAGTACGGAAAGGACATCATCGTCGTCGACTGCGGCATGGGCTTTCCGGACGAGGAGATGTACGGGATCGACTCCGTTATCCCCGACATCACCTATCTGGAGGAAAACGCGAGCCGCATCCGCGGCATTTTCCTCACCCACGGCCATGAGGACCACATCGGCGCGATGCCCTACGTGCTCCGCAAGATCAACCCGCCGATCTACGCCACGCGCCTCACCGCTGCGCTCGTGAAGATCAAGCTCGAAGAGCACCGTCTGCTCAAGCAGGCGAAGATCACGACCGTCGAGGCGGGCACGACCATCAAGGCGGGCTGCTTCTCCGTGGAGTTCATCCATATCAACCACTCCATCGCCGACGCGGTGTCCTTCGCGATCAAGACCCCGATCGGCACCGTTGTCCACACCGGCGACTTCAAGTTCGACGTTACGCCAGTCTCCGGCGGCATGGCGGACATCGCGCGCCTCGGCGCGCTCGGCAACGAGGGCGTGCTCGCCCTGCTGCCGGACTCCACCAACGTGGAAAAACCGGGTCACAGCGAGAGCGAGCGCAAGGTCGGCGCGAGGTTCGACGAGCTTTTCAAGGACTGCGACAAGCGCATCATCGTGACGACCTTCGCCTCCAACGTCGACCGCATCCAGCAGATCATCAACTCCGCCGCGCGCTATAAGCGCAAGGTCGGCATCACGGGCCGCAGCATGGAGAACATCATGAAGGTCTCGCGCGAGCTCGGCTACATGAAGGTCCCGGACGGCGTGCTCGTGGAGATGGATAAGCTCAAAAGCGTCCCGCGCAACAAGATGGTCATCATCACGACCGGCAGTCAGGGCGAGGAGATGAGCGCGCTGCACCGCATGGCGTTTTCCGAGCACAAGCAGGTGGACATCGACGCGGGCGACCGCATCATCATCTCCGCCTCCGCCATTCCCGGCAACGAGCTGACCATCAGCCGCGTCATCGACGAGCTGTTCGCCAAGGGCGCGGAGGTCATCTATACCCGCACGGACAATCTCCACGTCTCCGGACACGCCTGTCAGGAGGATCTCAAGATGATGATCGCGCTGACGAAGCCGAAGTACGTCATCCCACTCCACGGCGAGACGCGCATGCTCCACCAGCACGCGAAGCTCGCAAAGGAGATGGGCGTCGACCCGCGCAACATCGTCGTCAGCGGCATTGGCCACGTCATCGAGGTCGGGCAGAAGTCCATCCGCGAAAACGGCGAGGTCATGGCGGGCAAGGTGCTGGTGGACGGCTCCGGCGTCGGCGACGTCGGCAGCGTTGTCCTGCGCGACCGCAAGCATCTCGCCGACGAGGGCATGATCGTGGTCATCATGACCATGTCCGCGGAGGACGGCAACATGGTCAGCGACCCGGAGATCATCACCCGCGGCTTCGTCTACATCAAGGAGGCGGAGGGTCTGATGGAGGAGATGAAGCGCGTCGTAAACGAGAGCGTCGCGAGCTGCGAAAAGCGCCGCATCACGGACTGGGCGGGCATCAAGGGGCAGGTCAAGAGCAACCTCTCCGGCTATCTCTACAAGACCACCCGCCGTTCGCCGATGATCCTTCCCGTTATCATTGAGGTTTGATTTTTTGCTATGAAGATCCCTTATTTTGACGCCCACTGCGACACACCGGTGCCGGTGCATTACAAAAACGCGAGCCTGCGGAAAAACGGGTTTCATCTCGATCTGGAGCGGCTCTCCCGCTTCGCGCCCTGCGCGCAGGTGTTCTCCGTCTGCGTCCGCCATGGCGAGACGATGATCGCCGAGACGGACGACGTGCTGACCACGTTTACGCGCGAGATCGACGCAAACGACGACCTCGTCGCCCTCTGCCGCAGCGCGGAGGACATCGACGATGCCGTGCGCGGGGGCAGGATCGCCGCGCTGCTCTCCATCGAGGGTGCGGAGAAGTTCAATTGCAGCATCATGAAGCTCGCGGGCATGTACACCCGCGGCGTGCGCATCGTCCACCTCACGTGGAACCACGACAACGCGCTCTGCGGCGCGGCGGTGGACAGCGGCAGCGGTCTGACCGATCAGGGGCGCGGCTTCGTCCGCGCGGCGCAGTCGATGGGCGTGGCGCTCGATATGTCCCATATCTCCGAGCGCGGCTTCTGGGACGTGCTGGAGATCGCGGAAAAGCCCGTCCTCGCGGGTCACAGCGATTCGCAGGCGCTCTGCGATGTGAAGCGCAATCTGAGCGATAAGCAGTTTGGCGCGCTCGTCCGCACCGGCGGCGTCGCGGGGCTCAATTTCTGCACCGATTTTCTCGGTATGAGCCGCGATATCGACGCCGTTGTCGCCCACGCGGAGCACTTTCTGGCGCTCGGCGGCGAAAAAGCCGTCTGTCTCGGCGGCGACCTCGACGGCATTTCCGAGCTGCCCGGCGGCATCGCGGGCGTCCAGAGTCTGGACGCGCTCTATGAGGCGATGCTCCGCAAAAACTGGAGCGAGGCGCTCGTGCAGGATATCTTCTGGGGCAACCTCCGCGCCTATTTCGGGAGGGTGCTGTGAATATCCAGATCTACGGAAAGAAAAAGTGCTTCGACACGAAAAAAGCCGAGCGCTATTTCAAGGAGCGCCGGGTGAAGTACCAGTTCATCGACCTTGACCGCTTCGGCCTCGGACGCCGCGAGCTGGACACCGTCCGCGCCGCCGTCGGCGTGGAGGCGCTCATCGACGAAAAAGACCCCGACGCCGCGCTGCTGCGCTATCTCGCAAGCGACGCCGCCCGCCTCGACAAGCTCTTCGAGGAGCCATGGCGCATCAGGACCCCCATCGTCCGCAACGGCAAGCAGGCGACGGTGGGCTATCAGCCGGAGGTCTGGAAGGGCTGGGAGTGACGAAAAGAGCGTCCGAGCGATATTCGCTCGGACGCTCTTTTTTTAGTCGTCGGCGGGGGTGAAAATGTCGGAGGCGAGCTTCGTTGCTTCTTTCCCGTTATAGAACATCAGGTCGCTATAGATGTTTCCGGAGCTGTCGGCGGAGGTGTATTTCTGGAACCAGAAGCCCTTTGGGTCTATGCCGCCGCTGAGTCCGCTGGAGAGAGAATCGAAAAGATCAAAGCGGACGTCGGATGACAGCTTGGTCGGAGCCTCGTCTCCGTATGTCCAGCTCATCAGAGTCCCGTGATAAGAAAAGGCTGCATCCGGAACGGTATCTTCTCCGTCCTTGAAGAAGTACACCGAAGCGCCGTCAGTGGAATGGCAAATATACATAATCCCCAAAAGGAACGATATACCATAGCCTGAATACTCGCTGTAGAAGCACGCCACATTGTCCTCGACCTTCACCGGCTCGGCTCCCCCGAACTTGCAGCAATACAGGGAAGCGGTGTCGGGACCGCGGTCGCTCCCGGAGCCGTTTTTGATGAAGTAGACGTATTTTCCGTTCTGCGTGACCTCGAAATCGGCGACGCGGGTCGCGATCCGCTGCTCCTCGGTTGCCGCACTCCCGGCGAGCTTTGCGCTGAAAAGCGTATAGTCCGTGTTGGTGAAAATGATCCGGTCGTTGGAAACGATGTACTCCTCCACGCCGGTATAGACCCGGTCTCTGTCGCCGTCCAGACTTATGTTGTAAACATTGCTTCCGTTGTCCGCTTCGACGGAGAAATACAGCGAGCTGACATTGGCGGCGTTCTGCTCGGAAAGCACGCCGCCGTTCGCGTAAACTGTCCAGCCGTCGGGGAGCGCGCCGAGCTTTACCCGGACGACGGGCTCGCCGCTTTTCTTGATCCAGGCGTAGTCGCTCTCATTGTTCGAGATGAAAAGCAGGGTCTGGTCTTTGGAAAATGTCGCGCGCGTCTCCCGGTCCTTCGCATACTTCACGGAGCCGATCGCAGAAACGTCCTCTCCGTCGCGGAGGTTGATCTTCTGCGTTCCGTCCAGCTCCTCTGTCACCCAGACGCAGGTTTCCGCGTCGTCGGAGATCGCAGTCAGATATACGTCGTGTCCGTATCTGCCGTCGCTCAGCGCGGCGATTTTTTCGGGCTCGCTTTCCGTGGCGCCGAGACGCCAGAGCTCGTTATCCGCGGCGTAAAGAATGCTGAGGCTGTTCAGGGCAATCTTGTAGGCGTCGGGTTTCTTGAACGAAAGGGAGGAGGAGTCAGCAAACCGAAACCGACACATGGACCCGGACTTGTTTTCATAGAAAAAGCCGTCATCCTTGACGTAGGATAACAGACCCACGCAGTCGTCGCAGATCGTCTGCTTTTTCTCAAGCTTGGGGTCGGTGACATAAAGCGTGCCGTCTTCCAGAAGTACGGCAATGTGCTGTCTGTCCGCGGAGATCTCAGCGTCCCGGACGTCGTCGTTTATTTTGACGCAGGTCCCATCCGCAAGGGGAATGAACGCCGTCCCGTCCGTTGTCAGCAGTGCCGGAAATGTTTCCGGTGTCAGGGCGTCGGTTTTCGCGACGCCGGTCTTTCCGCCGCACGCCGCCAGCGACAGGCAGAGCGCGAGCAGGAGAAGAATGGATAGTTTCTTTTTCATAGCTTGATACCTCTCTCATGCAGTCTTTGAAACGGCGAATATCGAGATAACGCCTATTTCAAAAGAATAATAACATTATAAAATGTGCATGTCAAGAATAATAACATCTTAAAAATGTAATCTTTCGGGAAAAATGCCCTATCCTAAAGTGGAAAGGGGCGCTGAGAATGGACGGACAATTTGTTCGGGAACGGATTACGCGGCTGCGCTTGCAAAAGGGCGTGTCGGAGTATAAAATGAGCTATGATCTGGGACACAGCCGGGGATATATCAATAATATCTCCTCCGGGAAAACGCTCCCGTCTATGACGGAGTTTTTTGCGATCTGTGAGTATTTCGGGATCACGCCGGTCGAGTTTTTCGACGAACGCGCGGAGAACCCGCGGCTGTCCAAGGAGCTCCTCGCCGCACTGGGGGAGCTGGATGAAGCCGATCTGGGCCTGACGCTGACAAATGTCAGGCGTCTGCTGAAAAAATGACCGCCGTAGATCCGGCGGAAACAAAGAAAACCGACAGGAGGACGACGCGATGCGTTACAGGAGGCTTGGGAAAACGGGGCTGGAGGTCAGCGAGATCGGCTTTGGCGGGGAGTGGCTGGAGCGCCACCCGGAGGAAGAGGGGGTCCGGCTGCTCCGCTATGCCGCGGAGCGGGGGGTCAACATCATCGACTGCTGGATGGCGGACCCGAAGTCCAGAGACATCATCGGCGAGGGGATCAGGACTGACCGCAGCCGCTGGTATATCCAGGGACATATCGGCTCGACGTGGAAGGACGGGCAGTATTTCCGGACGCGGGACATGCAGTACGTCCGCCCGGCGTTTGAGGATCTCCTGACGCGCTTGCAGACGGACTATATCGACCTCGGCATGATCCACTATGTGGACTCCGAGCGCGAGTGGGAGGAGATCCAGAGCTCCGACTATCTGGAATACATCTTTGACTTGAAGCGCCGGGGCGTTATCCGCCATATCGGGATGAGCTCCCATAACCCCAAGGTCGCCCGGCGTGCGGCGGAGTCCGGCTATGTGGAGATGATCCTGTTCAGTATCAACCCCGCCTTTGACATGCTGCCCGCCAGCGAGGACATCGACACGATGTTCGCCGAGGAGTTCGACGCCGGGCTGAAGGGGACCGACCCCGACCGCGCGGCGCTCTATCGCATCTGCGAGGAGCGGGACGTCGGGCTCACCGTCATGAAGGGCTACGCCGGCGGCAGACTCTTCGACGCGAAGCGCTCGCCCTTCGGCGTGACGCTGACTCCGGTGCAGTGCATCCACTACGCGCTGACCCGCCCGGCGGTCGGCTCGGTCATGTGCGGCATCGACAGCCGGGAACAGCTCGACGACGCGCTCGCATACGAAAACGCCTCCGAGTCGGAAAGGGACTATGCCGCCGTGCTTGCCGCCGCGCCGCTCCACGCTTACCGCGGGGAGTGTACCTACTGCGGTCACTGCAAGCCCTGCGCCGCGCAGCTCGATATTGCGATGATCAACAAGCTCTATGATCTCGCCGTGATGCAGCCGGAGCTGCCCGCCTCGCTGCGCTCGCATTACGGGGCGCTGGACCACACCGCGTCCGAGTGCATCGGCTGCCGCGCCTGCGAAGCCCGCTGTCCCTTCGGCGTGCCCATCGCGGAGAGAATGAAGAAGACGGCGGCGCTGTTTGGGAAATAAGGATTCTTGTAAAAAACAGGACCTTCCGGGAGGAAGGTCCTGTTTTTGCTTATCAAAAGATGCGCTGAAGGAGCACAATTTAAAGGCCTCCCTGTGTAAGGGAGGCTGTCAGCGCGCAGCGCTGACTGGAGGGTTGTAAGCTTCCGAGATATCCAAGCTTGGCGTTTACGCAGGCTTGGCAACAACCCCTCAGTCGCGCTTCGCGCGCCAGCTCCCCTTGCACAGGGGAGCCTTTAAACTACCCGCGCCAGCGCCGATTTTAAAGGCCTCCCTGTGCAAGGGAGGCTGTCAGCCGAAGGCTGACTGGAGGGTTGTAAGCTGCCGGGATATCCAAGCTTGGCGTTTTCGGAAGCTTGGTAACAACCCCTCAGTCGCGGCTGCGCCGCGCCAGCTCCCCTTGCACTTCGGGAGCCTTTAAAACCGCTGCTTGCAGGAGCTTTTTCATATGCCCGCACCTTGACAAAGCGTGTTTTTGGAATACAATAAATGCGATTATCAATAAACAAAATTATTATTGGAGGAACAAAAATGCCTGCCAAGAAGCTGGTTACGAAGGACATGATCCTCCGCGCGGCGCTGAAGCTGCTGCGGGAGGAGGGGTATGAGGCGGTGAACGTCAAGGCGCTCGCAAAGGAGCTCGGCTGCTCCACGCAGCCGGTTTATCTGTCCTTTTCGGGGATGGAGGAGCTGCGCGGGGCGCTCATCCCGCTCGCCGCCGCCGAGTTCGGGCGGCTGATGAGCGGGATGAGCGCGGACGGCGTGGTGCGGCTTTATGATATGACTTACATCCGCCTTGCGAAAGAAGAGCCGCGGCTTTTCTGCTTTCTCTTCATGCGCTCCAACGCATTTTCGGAGATCCGGCAGGTCCTGCTGCCGATGACGGAGCAGGCGATGGCGGAGCTGGCGGGCGAATACCATCTGGACCGCGAGGCAGCGCACTTCCTGCACGACCAGCTCTGGATGCATGCCCACGGCATCGCGTCCATGGTCGCGACGGCGTTCTGCGACTGGGACATGGAGAAGGTCGGGCGGATGCTGGCGGAGAGCCGGCGCGCGTTTACGGAGAGCTATGAGAACTGAGATGTTTTCCAATAAGGACCTGCGGAATCTGATCCTTCCGCTTTTCGTGGAGCAGTTTCTGCTGATGTTCGTCGGCATTGCCGACACCTTTGTGGTCAGCTTTTCCAGCGAGGCGGACGTCTCCGGCGTGTCGCCCGTGACCTCGTTCAACACGGTGCTGATCTTCCTGTTCACGGCGCTGTCCTCCGGCGGCGCAGCTGCTGATGATCTCCGCGGTCATCTCGGTCATCCTGACGGGACTCATCCTGGGGTTCCATACGCAGCTTCTGCGGCTGCTGTTCGGACAGATCGAGCCGGAGGTGATGGCGGCGTGCGAGTCTTATCTCCGGATCACGGCGCTGTCGCTGCCGTTCCTCGCGGTCTATGACGCGGGCGCGGCGCTCTGCCGCAGCATCGGGAGGACGAATGTGACGATGAATATCTCCCTTGTCGCCAACGTCATCAACGTGATCGGCAACTGCGTGGGCGTGTTCGCGCTGAAGCTGGGCGCGGCGGGCGTTGCGTGGCCCTCGCTGCTCTCGCGCGTGCTCTCCGCCGCGGCGGTCACGGTCTGGTGCTTCCGAAAGGAAAACCCGGTGAGCTATGCGCACCGGGACATCCTCGCGTGGGACGGCGGGCTGCTGAAAAAGATCATGGGCATCGCGCTGCCGAACGGCGTGGAAAACGGCATTCACCGGCTCGTGAAGGTCGCGCTCTCCAGCATGGTCGCGCTGCTCGGGACTTATCAGATCGCCGCAAACGGTCTGGCGCAGAGCATCTGGTCTCTCGCGGCGATCATGGGGCTTGCCATGGCGCCCGTTTACACCACGGTCATCGGGCAGTGCATGGGCGCGCGGGACATCGGCGCGGCGAATTTCTACTTCAAAAAGCTGAACCTCATCACGCTGGCGCTGTCCGTTTTGTGGAAAGCCCTGATCTTTGCTGTCACGCCGCTCATCGTCCGCTATTCCGCCGTTTCGCCGGAGGCGAAGACGCTCGTGGTGCAGCTCGTGCTGATCAACAACATCTTCAACGGCATTGCCTATCCCTTTGCCGGACCGCTGGGGAACGGGCTGCGCGCGGCGGGGGACGTGAAGTTCACGATGCTCGTCTCCATCACGCTGACCATCGCGGCGCGGCTGCTGTTCTCGGCGCTGTTCGGTCTGTGGCTCGGCTGGGGCGTTATCGGCGTGGCGATCGGCATGAGTCTCGATCTCGTGTTCCGCGGCGCGATCTTCCTCTGGCGGCAGCGCTCCCAGAAATGGACGCGCTTCCGGGTGATCTGAGGGTCAGAGTGCCGTCGGCACCGCGCCCTCCGGGATGGGGCAGGCGTAGCCCGCGGCGGCTGCTTTTTGAAATTCCGTCTTCGCGGCGGCGAGGGTCTCCGGTTCGGTGAGGAGCTTTGCGGCGAGGCAGGCGAGAACTTTGCCCGCGTAGAGCATCCCCTTGTGTCCGAGCGGGCTTTTCCCGGCGGCGACGTTCTGCCAGCTGTGGCCGGGGCTGCCGGCGGCGCGGCAGACGGTGTAGATCTGCACGGTCGGCGTCTGCCAGCTGACGTCGCCGACGTCCGTAGAGGACATCGTAACGTGGTCCGTGTGGTGATAGGGCATCAGAAATTCGTTCAGCGGGGCGGCGCCGTTCTGCGTGGCGCGGTTTACATAATCCACTTCCTCCGGTGTGAGCGCGAAGGCGTACTCCTCCGCCGCGGTCTCGGCGGGCGCTTCGTAGCTTTTGCAGAGCGCGGCGGCGAAGGCGCGGTCATTCTCGTCGAAGGCGGGGAGGGGGAGGGACTGCATCACGTCCCACGCCGCGGCTTCCAGCGCGCGGTTCGGGACGGTGTTGCTCGTGCCGTCGATGAAGCGGATGGAGAGCTTCGTGTCGGTCATCAGCGCCGCGCCCTCCGCGATGCGGTCCACGCGCTTTTCCAGCGCGATGGCGTCGGCAACGGCGTGGTCGCGGATCATGTAGAGCACGCTCGCGTGGGGCTGGACGACGTTCGGCGAGACGCCGCCGGCGTCCGTGATCGCGTAGTGGATGCGCGCCGTGCCCGGCATGTGCTCGCGCAGGAACTGCGCGCCGATGTTCAGCAGCTCCGCGGCGTCCAGCGCGCTTCTGCCGAGCTCCGGGTCGCGCGCGGCGTGGGAGGCGATGCCATTGAAAATGTACTCCTTCTGGATGCAGGAGATGCAGCTGCCGCTGACGACCGTGTTTACGCTGTCCGGGTGCCATGTGACGGCGGCATCCAGCGCGCGCCACGCGCCCTCGCGCGCCATGAACGCCTTGCCCGCGCCGCCCTCCTCGCCGGGGCAGCCGAAAAAGACGACCGTGCCCGTCGCGCCCGTGCGCTGGAGGAAGTCCTTCACTGCAAACGCCGCGGCGAGCGCGCCCGCGCCGAGCAGATTGTGGTTGCAGCCGTGTCCCGCCTCGCCGCCGGCGCCGCGCTTTTCGGCGACGCCTGCCGCCTGGCTGAGCCCGGAGAGCGCGTCGAATTCGCCCAAAATGCCGATGACGGGTCTGCCGGAGCCGAAGGAGCCGGAGAACGCCGTCTCCACGCCGCAGAGCCCCTCCTCAACGGAAAAGCCGCCCTCACGCAGCACCTCGCAGTAGAGCGCGGCGGACTGATATTCCTTCAGGCTGAGCTCCGCAAGCTCCCAGATGCGGTCGGAAACGCCGGTGAAAAGCGCGGCGTTTTGGTCGATATAATCGCAGATCGTTTTCTGCATGTCGGTCATAAAAAAGCCTCCTTGACTTGAAAAGCGGACGCGCCGGGAAAAGAGCGCGTCCGCCTGATTTTTTAAAGGACCTTGGAGAGAAAATCCTGAAGCCGCGCGTTCTGCGGGCGCTCGAAAATGTCGGCAGGGGAGCCCTGCTCGAGCAGCTTGCCGTCCGCCATGAAGAGCACGCGGTTGCCCACCTCGCGGGCGAAGCCCATCTCGTGGGTGACGACGACCATCGTCATGCCCTCCTCGGCGAGCTCCTTCATGACCTCCAGCACCTCGCCGACCATTTCCGGGTCGAGCGCGCTCGTCGGCTCGTCAAAGAGCATGACCTCCGGCTCCATCATCAGCGCGCGGACGATCGCGATACGCTGCTTCTGTCCGCCGGAGAGCTGGATGGGATAGGCGTCCGCGCGGTCGGCAAGACCGACGCGGGCGAGCAGCTTCATCGCCTTCGCCTCCGCGTCCGCGCGGGACGTTTTCTTCACCTGCATCGGCGCTAAGACCATGTTTTCCAGAATGGTCTTGTGGGGGAAGAGGTTGAAGTGCTGGAACACCATGCCCATCTTCTGGCGGTGGAGGTTGATGTTCAGCTTCCGGCGGCGGAGCTTGCCGTCCTTGCCGGGGACGAGGGCGGATTTTTTCGTGATGTCCACGCCGTCGAAGATGATCTCGCCGCCGGTCGGCTCCTCGAGCAGATTCAGCGAGCGCAGAAAGGTGGATTTTCCGCTGCCGGAGGGACCGATGACGACCATCACGTCGCCGCGGTCGATGTCCACGCTTACATCGTCGAGCGCCTTGATCGCGCCGTGGTTATAGTACTTCTTGAGGTTTTTGACCTCGATCAGCTTCTCGCTCATTTCTTCTCCTCCTCCGTCGTGACCATGGGGACCGGCTGCGCGCCGGCACCGGCGAAGCCGAGCTTGCGCTTGCGCTGGCGCTCCGCGCCGCTGCGCTTGTCGCCGACGCTCATTTTCTTCTCAAAGTGGGCGATGATCTTGCTCGTCGGGAAGGTCAGGCAGAAGTAGACCGCCGTGGCGACGAGGAGCGGCTCGGCGATGGAATAGGTCGCGCCCTTGACGCTGGACACCGCGTACATGATCTCCTGCACGCCGATGGTGTAGCAGATGGAGGACTCCTTGATGATCGTCACGAACTCGTTCGCGATGGCGGGCAGGATGTTCTTGATCGCCTGCGGCAGAACGATGAAGCGCATGTTCTGCATCTGCGTCATGCCGAGGCTGCGCGCCGCCTCCGTCTGACCGCCGTCGATGCTCTGGATGCCGGAGCGGATGATCTCGGAGAGGTAAGCTCCGGAGTTCAGCGCCAGTGCGACGACGCCGGGGAGGAAGCGGTCGAAGCGGATGAAGCCGAAGATCTTGAATTTGGGCAGGTCCACGCCGTTGAAAACGACGTAGTAGATGATGAACAGCTGCACGAGCATCGGCGTCGCGCGGAAGACCTCGACGTAGACGTTCGCGAGGAAGCTCACGGGGTTGAAGCGCGCGAGGGCGTAAAGGAATCCGCCCCTGCCCGCGAGGTCGCGCTGCGCCTCCGTGGAGAGGCAGCGGAAAACGTTCAGCTTGCTCAGACGCGCCACGGCGAGCAGCAGCGCCAGAATGAAGCCGAACAGGACCGTCAGCGCGGAGAGCGAGACGGTGCAGACGAGCCCCTGTTCAAAGAGCTCGATGTATTTGAAGGTTTTGGCAAAGCCCGCGGAGCTGATCATGGACGGATGCCCTCTCTTTCCCTTTTCTTCTGATAATATAACCCGC
The DNA here is from genome assembly GCA_963605115.1 of Pseudobutyrivibrio sp. Lineage (GTDB taxonomy): Bacteria > Bacillota > Clostridia > Oscillospirales > Oscillospiraceae > SVKR01. The sequence goes on from CAVCTM010000029.1 coordinate 12,547, forward strand.
AGATTCCTCCCCCGTCAAGCCGGGGGAGGAATCTGCGCTGCGAGTGTGTGTTTTTTTCTGCCGGGGCATCAGCCCTCGATCAGACCCTCGATGATGTCGCCCTGCGCCTGCTCGATGGCGGTGACGACGTACTTGTCGAACTCGCCGCTGCTCTGGCACGCCTCGATCGCGGCGTTGACGCCCTCCAGCAGCGCGGTGTTGCCCTTGTTGACGCCGACGACGGAGCCTTCCGCATCATAGGGAACGTCCAGCACGACGCAGAGGTCGGGGTAGTTCTTGGCGTAAGCCTCGGCGACCATCGTCTCGATGTAAGCGCCGTCCATCTTGCCGGTCAGCAGCTCGGCGATGATGTCCGTGACCTTGGCGAGCTCGATGATGTCCGCGTCGGCGGAGTTTTCCTTGGCGAGATCAGCCTGGATGGAGCCGACCTGCGCGCCGATGGTGTAATCAGCCTTGTTGGTGTCCTCAAGAGAGGTGAACTGGTCCTTGTTGCTCTGGAGGCAGACGAAGGACTGACCGCCGGTGATGTAGACCGTGGAGAAGTCCATCTTGTCAGCCCGGTCCGGAGCGGGGGAGTAGCCTGCCATGCCGAGGTCGACCTTGCCGGCGGCGAGCTCCATGATCGTGCCGTCAAAGTCCATCGGGATGACTTCCAGCTCAAGACCGAGGTAATCGGCGATGTACTGCGCAAGGGACATATCGAAGCCGGCGAGCGTCGGGGTGCCTTCCTCGTCCAGCGCGTAGAACTCATAGGGAGCGAAGTCCGGGCTGGTGGCGACGGTCAGGACGCCGGGGGTAACGGTCTCGATCTCGACGGCGACGTCCGGCTCTTCGGTCTCGGCAGGAGCCGCGGTCGGCTCGGTGGCCGCGGGGGCCTCAGTGGCTTCCGGGGTCTTGGTGGGGTCGGGGGTCTTCTCGTTTCCGCAGGCGCAGAGGGCAAATACCATGCACAGCGCGAGGATGAGTGCAAGAATCTTTTTCATTTTGGGTGTCTCCTTTGTGTTTTCAAATTATGGTTGGATTATAATCCAAGAAAAATGAATAATCAAGCTAATATTCACAAAATTTATGAATATTATGCGCAAAATCAACGATTTATTCAATATCACAGCAGAATGACTAAAAACGGGGAACACAGTTGTGCGATTTGACGAACGATACGGAACCAGCCCGGATTTTAAAGGCCTCCCTGTGCAAGGGAGGCTGTCAGCCGAAGGCTGACTGGAGGGCTGTAAGCTTCCGGGAGCACCGAGCTTGGCGTTTGCGGGGGCTTACAACCCCTCAGTCGCGGCTCCGCCGCGCCAGCTCCCCTTGCACAGGGGAGCCGCCTTTAAAATCGCAGCTTTTGCGAACGAATCCAGCCCGGAAACGCACTGCGTTTCCGGGCTGGTCCGGGTCTTGTTTGAATCATTTGCCCGTGCTGCCGAAGCCGCCCGCGCCGCGGGCTGTTTCGGTCAGCTCGTCCGCCTCCTCAAATTCCGCGCTGAGATAGGGGAGAACGACGAGCTGGGCGATGCGGTCGCCGGGGGAGACGGTCTGGTCGGTCTCACCGTCGTTATGCAGGGCGACGATATACTCCCCGCGGTAGTCGCTGTCGCAGACGCCGACGCAGTTGGCGGGGCGGAGGCTCTGCTTGCTGGCAAGTCCGCTGCGCGCGAACACCGCGCCGAAATAGCCCTCCGGGATCGCCATGGCGAGTCCGGTGCCGATTTTGCGGTTTTCGTGCGGCGGGATCTCCACCGGCGCGTCGAGACAGGCGTAGAGATCGTAGCCCGCGGCGGCGGCGCTGCCGCTCGTGGGCAGCATGGCGGTGTCCTTCAGTTTTTTTACGGTGATTTTCATAGCTTTTTCAGCCCTCCGTCGGTTTCGGTTTTACCGCGCCGGCGTCCGTTACGCCGAGGGCGGCGATGAGGCGGGAGATACTTTTATAAATCAGAAAGGTGACGAGTCCGTTCACGCCCGCCTTGATGAAATTGAACAGCAGGATGAAGGGCATAAAGCCCATCAGTGCGCGGACCGTTTCCCCATTGACCGCGCCCATCATAAAATAGGGTGTGACGACGAGGTTGGCGAGGAACATCATCGCGACCATCGCCGCCGTGCCGAGGGCGAGGGACGCCGCCGCGCCGCCGCGCGTGCGGTGGCGGCGGTAAACGAGGGAGGAGACGAGCACGTAGACCCCCGTTGCGAGGACGTGCATGATGATGCCGTAAATGCCGCTCGCGGCGCTGACGGTGAAGCCCTGAATGAGCGCGGCGATCGCCGTCACGATAAGCCCCGCCGCGGGACCGAAGGCGAAGCCGACGATCAGGATCGGGATGTCCGCCGGGTCATATTCGAGAAACGACACGGCGGGGAAGATCGGAAAATGGATGAGCGCGACGAGCATCACGCTCAGCGCGGTGAACACGCCGAGCGCGGCGATGCGCTTCGTTTCGGTTTTGCCGTTGGTTTTCATAGTGCGGTTCTTCCTCCTTGAAAGACAGAATAGAAATAAAAAATGCCCCAGAGGTGCCTTGATCTCTGCGGGCGGGGAAGAACGCACGGCGTGCAAAAGCCGATCTCGTGTCTTCTTCCATCCAGACTGTCACAGTCGGTACCGGAATCACACCGGTTCTACGCTCCTGCGAGCGCTCGCGGACTTTTTCTCACCGCCGGTCGGGAATTTCACCCTGCCCTGAAGACGAGTTATTCACTTGTCTGCGACCAGTATAACAATTCCGATGCAAAAATGCAATAGGCTTTTGACATTGGGCGATAAATATTGTAAGATATAGGGAATGGAGTTGATGAAAAGATGGAACGAGCGCAGACCTGCACCTTTACGGGCCACCGCGAGAACAAGCTCCCGTGGGGCGAAAACGAGAACGATCCGCGCTGCCTGCGGCTGAAGGAGCGCATCTACGACGCCGCGGAAGCGGCTTACCGCGCCGGTGCGCGCCACTTTATCTGCGGTATGGCGCGCGGCTGCGACCTGTTCTTCTGCGAGGCGGTGCAGCGGCTTCGCGGCGAGCACCCGGAGATCACGGTCGAGGCGGCGATCCCCTTCGAGGGACAGGCAAAGGCGTGGCCGGAGCGCCAGAAGCGCCGCTGGGAGCGCCTCGTCACGGACTGCGATTACCAGACCGTGGTGCAGCGCGACTATACGCCGAGCTGCATGCAGCGGCGCAACGAATATATGGTGGACGCCTCCGGCACCCTCATCGCCGCCTACAACGGCGCGCCGGGCGGGACGCGCAACACCCTGCTCTACGCCATGCGCGCGGGGCTGAACATTATCGAGCTTCCGATGGAGGAATGAAAACGATGAAAAAGCTACTGACGATCCTGACCGCAGCCGCGCTGCTGCTCGGCTGCCTTGCACTGCCCGCGGCGGCAGCGGAGAGCGGCTTTGCCAATTTTCAGAAGACCGCGGAATACGCCGCGGGACAGTTCCCGGACGTCGCCGAGGGCGAGTGGTACACCGAGTCCGTCGCCGCCGTTTATGAGCTGGGGCTCATGAAGGGCAACGCCGACGGCAGCTTCAACGTCTCCGGCAGCATCAGCCTTGCCGAGACCGTGACGCTCGCGGCGCGGCTGCACAGCATCTATTACACCGGCGCGGCGGAGTTTTCCGCCGGGGACCCGTGGTATCGCCCTTACGCGGACTATGCGCTGAAAAACGGGCTGCTGAGCGCCGACTGCGCGGACTATACCGCCGCGGCGACGCGCAGCGAATTCGCTGCCATCCTCTCCCGCGCCATGCCCGCGAGCGCCCTGCCGGAGATCAACACCGTTGCGGAAAACCAGCTCCCGGACGTCAAGGCGTCGAGCGAGAACGCCGCGGAGATCTACCGGCTCTACCGCGCCGGCATCCTCGCCGGAAACGACAGCCACGGCACCTTCACGCCCGCCGCGCCCATCCAGCGCTCCGCCGTCGCCGCGATCGTGGCGCGCATGGCTTACCGCTCCCTGCGTCTGACCTTCTCGCTCGAAGCGCTGACCTATCCGGACCTGATGCTCCGCGAAAAGACGGACGACAGCTTCTTCGACGATGCGGCGATGGTCGGCAACTCCCTCGTGCAGGGCATGCAGCTCTATTCCGGGCTTTCCAACCTCGACTATTACTGCTATCAGGGCGTCAGCGTCAACACCGTGGACAGCTATATCACAAAGCTCTGCGAAAAGCAGTACGGCAAGGTGTATATCGAGCTCGGCATCAACGAGATCGGGCTCGCGCCGGAGACCTTCACCGCCGCTTACGGCAAGAGCATCGACCGCATCCGCGAGGCGATGCCGGACGCGGACATCTATATTATGGCGGTCACGCCCGTGACGCAGGCGAAGAGCAATGAGGGCACCTTCACGATGAAGCGCATCACCGGCTTCAACGAGGCGCTGCGCGCCCTCGCCGCGGAGAAGGAATGCTGGTTCCTCGACTGCTGCACCCCGCTCTGCGACGAGACGGGCTATCTGAAGAGCATCTATTCCGGCTGGGACGGCAGCCCCCACCTCTCCGTGCAGGGCTACAAGGACTGGGCGGACGTGATGCGCACCTACTACGCCTGAGAAAAAGAGAGGAATAATACCCGATGAGAATGAGAAAAAAGCCGAATCTTCTGCCGCGCATGGAGCGCTGCGCCGCCGTGCTCGTGCGCGAGCCGGAGCCGCTGCGCGGGCACTGGCGGGAGAGCTTTCCCGGCTATGACGCGCTCTGGCTGGAGCTCGGCTGCGGCAAGGGCCGCTTCACGGCGGACACCGCGGAGCAGAATCCGACCGCGCTGCTGCTCGCCGTGGAAAAGGTGCCGGACGCGATGGTCGTCGCGATGGAGCGCGCCGCGGAGCGCGGGCTTTCCAACGTGCGGTTTTTAGACCGCGACGTGGCGCTGCTGCCGGAGCTGTTCGCCCCCGGCGAGGTGGACCGCGTGTTCCTCAACTTCTGCGACCCGTGGCCCAAGAGCCGCTGCGCCAAAAACCGGCTCACCGCGCCGGGCTTCCTGCGGCTTTATGCCGACGTGCTGCCTCTGGGCGGGGAGATCCATTTCAAGACCGATAATCTGCCGCTGTTCCAGTGGTCGCTGGAGCAGTTCAAGGCGGAGGGCTGGGATCTCGGCAAGGTGACGAACGATCTCCACGCCGGCGGCACGGTCCGCGGCGTGATGACCGACTATGAGGCGAAGTTCCACGCCGAGGGCGTGAAGATCAACCGCCTCGTCGCCGCAAAAACGGCGGAGACGAGATCGACCGCGGACGGCGTTCCCCCGCGGCTGCGCAACGCGAGCCTTTCCGACGCGAAGGGCCGCGCGGAGAGCAAAGCCGCCTTCGCAGCGAGGGAGGAGACGGCGGAATGAGGCTTATTTCGTGGAATGTCAACGGTCTGCGCGCCGTCTGGAAAAAGGGCTTTGAGGACATTTTCTACGGTCTCGACGCGGACGTGTTCTGTCTTCAGGAGACGAAGGTCCAGCCGGGGCAGTTCGAGCCGGAGCTCGCGGGCTATGAGAGCTTCTGGTCCTGCGCCGAACGCAAGGGCTACTCCGGCACCGCCGTCTTTACGCGCCGTGCGCCAGAAGCGGTCACTTACGGCATCGGCGCGCCGGAGCACGACACGGAGGGCCGCGTCGTGACGCTGGAATTTGCTGAATTTTACCTCGTCTGCGTCTACACGCCGAACGCGCAGGACGGACTGCGCCGCCTCGATTACCGCTTGGCGTGGGAGGACGCCTTCCGCGCTTATCTCTGCGCGCTGGACGCGAAGAAGCCCGTCGTCGTCTGCGGGGATATGAACGTCGCCCATCAGGAGATCGACCTGAAAAACCCGGCGACGAACCACAATAACCCCGGCTTTTCGGACGCCGAGCGCGAAAAATTCTCTGCCCTGCTCGCCGCGGGCTTTACGGACACCTTCCGCCATCTCCACCCGGACACGGCGGAGGCGTATTCGTGGTGGAGCTACCGCTCCGCCGCGCGGGAGCGGAATGTCGGCTGGCGTATCGACTATTTCCTCTGCTCCGACCGCATCGCGGATAAGATCGACCGGGCGTATATCTGCCCGGAGATCTTCGGCAGCGACCACTGCCCCGTGGGGCTCGACATCCGTCTATGAAGATCGGAAACGTCGAGCTCGGGGGGCGGCTCGTTTTAGCGCCCATGGCGGGCGTCACGGACGCGGCGTTCCGCCATGTCTGCTATGCGCTTGGCGCGGCGATGACGACGACGGAGATGGTCTCCGCCCGCGCGCTCTGCTACGGGGACAAAAAGACGAAGGACCTGCTCCGCACCGTTCCCGGCGACGCGCCGCTCGCGGTGCAGATCTTCGGGCATGAGCCGGAAATTATGGCGGAAGCCGCGCCGCTGGCGCTGGAGCTCAGCGGGGCGCAGATCCTGGATATCAACATGGGCTGTCCCGTCGGCAAGATCGCCGGAAACGGCGACGGCAGCGCACTCATGCGCGCGCCGGAGACGGCACGGGATATCGTGGAGCGCGTCGTTAGCGCGGTGGATGTTCCCGTGACGGTCAAGTTCCGCAAGGGCTGGGACAAGGGCAGCGTCAACGCCGTGGAGTTCGGACGGCTCTGCGAGGAGGCTGGCGCCGCCGCCGTCGCCGTCCATGGCAGGACGCGGACGCAGATGTATGAGGGCAAAGCCGACTGGGACATCATCCGTGATGTAAAGGCGGCGCTGCATATCCCGGTCATCGCAAACGGCGATGTGTTTTCCGCGGAGGACGCGGCGCATATCCTGCGCTATACGCGCTGCGATGCTGCGATGATCGGACGCGGCAGCTTCGGCGACCCGTGGCTTTTCCGCGCGGGAAACGCCGCCGTCGCCGGAGAGATAGTCCCGCCGCGCCCGCCGCTGCGGGAGCGGATGGAGACCGCGCTTCGCCAGATCGAGCTGAGCGCCGGGCTGCGCGGAGAAAAGCCCGCCTGCCTCGAAGCGCGGCGGCACCTCGCGTGGTATCTGCGCGGCGTGCCCTTTGCGGGACCTTACAAGGTCAAAGCCGTGCATGTGGAAACGCTGGACGACGTCCGGCGCGTCGTGCGCGGGATACAGAGAGATTTGAGAGATGAGGTGACGTGAGCGCCATGGAGCACGAGATCGAGCTGAGCATTCTTCAGCGCGCCCGAAAGGGCGACAGCGCGGCGTTCGAGGAGATCGTCCGCGCGCACGAAAAAACGGTCTATAATCTTGCCCTGCGCACGCTCGGAAACCGCGAGGACGCGGAGGACGCGGTGCAGGAAACGTTCCTGAAGGCTTACATGGCGCTGTCCGGCTTCCGGGGCGAGAGTCGGCTTTCCGTCTGGCTCTACCGGATCGCGAGCAACGTCTGCACGGACCTGCTCCGCCGTCGGCGCGAGACGGTCAGCCTTTCCGCGGAGGACGAAAACGGCGAGCGCGAGCTGGAGATCGAGGACCTGCGCTTTGACCCCGCCGCCGCCGCGGAGAAAAATGCCCTGCGCGACGCCGTGCGCGAGGCGATGGACGCCCTGCCGGACGCCTCCCGCCGCGTGCTGCTCCTGCGCGAGATCGGGGGACTTTCCTACGACGAGATCGCCCGCGCGCTGGAGATCGATGTCGGCACCGTCAAAACGCGCATTTTCCGCGGAAGAAAAAAACTTTGCGTTTTGCTTGCGCAAACAGGGAACTTTTTTCGCGCCGGTGCGTCTAACAGTTCGGAAGGAGGCGATCAGGCGTGACAGAATGTGAAAAAATCCAGGAAAAGCTCAGCGAAATGCTCGACGGCGAGCTTTCCGAGAGCGACGAGACCGAGGTCCGCGCGCATATCGCGCATTGTCCGGACTGCGCAGCGCTCTATGCGGCGTTTTCCGCCCTCAGCGAAGCGGCGGCGGAGCCGGAGGACGTGCCTGATACACTCCACGGAGCGGTGATGGACCGCGTGCGCCGCGCCGAAAAAGCGGTAAAATTCCAGAAAAGCTTCCACCGCTGGCGGCCGATCGCGCTCGCGGCGGCGTGCCTTATCGTTCTGGTCGGAACGGTGCTGTCCGTCAACAAGGGGCTTCTCGCGGCGAAGACCGCCGCACCAGCCGCTTCGGAAGACAAAACGGGGATGGGCGGGGAGACCTATGGCATAGCGGACAGCAGCATGTTTTCCTATTCCTGCGACGCAGCGGAGTATCCGGAGACGTCGATGAAGTCCGACCCGGACGCGGGGCTTGATGTCGAAAACCGAATGGAAGCGATGTATGCCCCGATCCCGGAGCCGGAGGCGCTTTACACCATGACCGTGCGCATCACCGGAGAGAACGAGGACGGCAGCGTCGCCGAGGTCGTCGAGTCGGACTATGCCGAGCCCGGCACGGTCGTGTATCTCTACTGGACCGAGCCGCCGGAGACCCTCGCCGAGGGCGAGGAGCTGGCTGTCGCCTGCGTGTGGTATAATGCGGAGACCGGCGAATGCTGGGATGCTGTGGTCGAGGAAAAATAAAACAGTCAGTCGCCCCGGAGCCGGTCGGTTCCGGGGTGATTTTTGTGCCTGCGGAGGCGGGGGGGG
>CAVCTM010000030.1:0-20498 GCA_963605115.1 Pseudobutyrivibrio sp.
CGGGGCGCACGTTCCCTCCGCGCAGAGAATTTTTCGGCACGCGCGTGTCGCGCCGAAAAATGGGTTTGATTTCATCCGCCGCGACAACGAACAGGAACAAGACGTCAAAAAACCACCCGTCCACTGGACGGGTGTTTTTTGCGCCCTGTCACAAATCCGATGCATCGCGTGTCTATATTGGCAGAAAGGAGGCGAGGGCATGACGGATGCGGAGGCGCTGGCGCTGGTGCGGCGGGGGCGCTGCGAGGGACTGGAATGGCTGATGGAGCGCTACACGCGCTATGTCGGCGCGGTCGCGGCGCGTATTCTGGCTGGTCGGCTGGAGCAGGAGGACGTCGAGGAGGTCGTCTCGGACGCGTTTCTGGCGCTCTGGCGTGCGGCGAAAACGCTTCGCACGGAGTCGGTGCGTGCGTGGCTCGGAACAACGGCGCGGAATCTGGCGCTGAACCGCCTGCGCGCGGCACATTTTGACGCGGAGCTCAGCGAGGACACGCTGCGGCTGGATGCCGACCCCGCGCAGGCGCTGGAGGAGACGCTGCTGCGCCAGACCGTCACCGCGGCGGCTGGGCGGCGCTGCGCGCGGCGCTCCCGGCGTCGATCTTCGACGGCGGCGCGGAGCCGGAGCTGGAGCTCTGCTGCGGCGCGGAGTCGGAAGACGGCAGCGCGTTTGAAATTCAGCGCGTCGGCATATTTCGTCCGCTGCCCATCGCGTATCAGACGGCGGCGGAGCTGACCTGCTCGCTGCCGCTGACGGAGAGTGCGGCGCTCGTCGGCATCGAGGTCAGCAGTACCCATGTCCTGCTGCGCATCGACGCACCGGAACTGGTCGTGGGCTTCGGCGCGCTGGTCGCCAACCGCTCCCCAGCGCTGCTGGACGAGGCAAACGCGCTCAACGCCGTGCTCTTCCGCGCCGTCCTGCGCTTCGCCGACGGCGGCGAGGTCCGCTTTTTCCCCAGCGGCGGCACGTTCTGCGACGGCGAAGCCTATTACCTCGCCATGTCCCTCGGCGAGACCGATCGGGGGAGGACTCCCACTGCCTTCGTGCTGGGGGATATGGAGCTGCCGTTTGCATAAAAATGCAATGAAAAAGAGACCGTCAGAGCGGTCTCTTTTTTTATTGCCGGGAATCTTCTATCTTAAAAAGGCGCTTTGCTTTCGCGTTGACAAATTGGATGATGGGACCGGAAATCACAACCGTAATGACCGTGCATACGCCAAACTTTTCGCCGAGCAAAACGCCGGTTATGACGACAAGAACATCCGCTGCCATTCGGACGAGCCTGACTTGCCAGCGGTTCTTTTCCGCCAAAGCAAAGGTGACCGCCTCATAAGAGCCGCGGCCGAGGGATGCGGACGCATACAGCCCGGTCCCGGCAGCGAAGAGGACTACCCCCAACAGCATGATGAAAAAGTTGATCCATCTGTGTGCGCTGTATATGTGGAGACCGGCAAACAGATCAACGCAGACGCTGTACACGATCTGATACAGTACGGTGCCGATGTGGATCTGACTCTTATCATAGATCAGCGCAAACAGAATCATTGCCAAGGCTACGACAAAGGACGCCGTACCTATGCTGAAATGAAATGTTTGGGCGACCCCCTGCCACAGCACGGCGAGCGTAGCGCCGCCGAACCCGGCATACAATGCAAGCGTGATGCCGTATGCCGCGACGACGGAGCCGATCACGATGATCGCCAGCCTTTTCGGGAGGTCCCGCGGCAGCGGGGCTGTTTTTTTCCGCTTATTCAAGATCAAGGCACCCCCATTCCGAGGCTTTCGCTCTGTTGGACCGATGCCGAGTATAGCATACGCGAAAGCCGATAGCAAGAGGGCGGAAAGGGACGCGCTATAAAAATCGCTTATCCGCGGATAGGCAAAATTTATTATTTCAAGTGTGGACTTTCATGCGAAAATGTGGTAAAGTTTCTTACAGAAAACCCGCGGCTTCGGTGCGGCGGGACGGGAAAGGACGGAGGATAGCTTATGGCACAGCAGATCATTTTCAAGCCGGAGCTGCACAGCTTCGCGACCGCGCGGGAGTTCGCGGAGGCGTTCGCGCTGGGGGAGGGGGACCTCATCCTCACGAACGAGTTTATCTATGAGCCGTTTTTCGCGCCGCTCGGTCTGCGGGCGGAGGTGCTGTTTCAGGAAAAATACGGCGCGGGCGAGCCGACGGACGTCATGACGGACGCGATCTTAGACGAGATCGAGCGCCGCGGCTGCCGGCGCATCGTCGCCATCGGCGGCGGCACCGTCGTGGACATTGCGAAGGTCGCCGCCGTCGCGAACGGGCAGGGCGTGGACGCGCTCTATGACGCGATGCCCGCGCTCGAAAAGCGCCGCGCGCTCGTCATCGTGCCGACCACCTGCGGCACGGGCAGCGAGGTGACGAACATCGCCGTCCTCGCGCGCACGAAGCTCGGCACGAAGCTCGGCATGGTCTCCCCGGCGATGTTCGCCGACCAAGCTGTGCTCATCCCGGAGCTGCTGACGACGCTGCCGTTCCGCTTTTTCGCAACGAGCAGCATCGACGCGCTCGTCCACGCGGTGGAGTCCGCGCTCTCGCCGAACGCCACGGACTTCACGCGGCTGCTGAGCGAGCGCGCGATCGAGCTTATCCTGCGCGGCTACCGCGTCATCGCCGCGGAGGGCGAGGCGGCGCGGATGCCGCTGCTCGCCGATTTCCTGCTCGCGGCGAATTTTGCCGGGCTTGCCTTCGGCACCGCGGGCTGCGGCGCGGTCCACGCGCTCTCTTACCCCCTGAGCGGCAAGTATCACGTCGCCCACGGTGAGAGCAACTACGCGATGTTCACCGGCGTGCTCCGCACCTACGCCGCCTTAGCGCCGGATTCCGAGGCGCTCGCGCGCGTGAACGCCCAGCTCGCCGCGCTGCTGGACTGCGGGGAGACGGAGGTCAACGCCGCGCTGGACGCCCTGCTCGGTGCGATCATGCCGAAAAAGCCCCTGCGCGATTACGGCGTCACGGAGGATGACTGCGCCGACTTCGCCCGCAGCGTCATCACCGAGCAGCAGCGCCTTATGCGGAACGCCCTTGTCCCGCTGGACGAGGCGGCAGTGGAGAAAATCTACCGCGCGCTGCTGTGAGGTTTGGCGGAACGGGGGAGCTTCTGGTTTGTAAAAAAAGACCGGATACTCGCCGCGAAATAAAAATCAAATGCCGCGAAGCGGCACCCTTTAAAGGCCTCCCTGTGTAAGGGAGGCTGTCAGCCGAAGGCTGACTGGAGGGTTGTAAGCTGCCCGAAACGCCAAGCTTGGATATCACGTAGGCTTACAACCCCTCAGTCGCGCTTCGCGCGCCAGCTCCCCTTACACTTCGGGAGCCTTTAAAGCGGTGCGGCTTCGCCGCGTTGATAAAACTTCCTCGACAGACAAAAAGAGCGCCCCCCTCGTGAGGGACGCTCTTTTTTGCTCTATTCACAGCTCACAGCGCCTTTTTCCGCCGCGGCTTCGGGAGGGGTGTCAGCTCCTCCAGGCGTGCGCAGACGCGGGCGGCGAGGTCGCGGTCCTCGATGTCGAGGATGTAGTGCTCCTTCGCGCCGCCGTAGGGGATGCCGCATTCCGCATTGGGCAGCAGCGATGCGAGCTCCGGCAGCTTTTTGACGTAGACCGTGTTGTCGCAGACGAGCAGCACCGGCTTGCCGCTGCGGTAGACCATGTATTCGCCGAACATCTTTTTCCGCGTCGTCGCGCCGTTGTCCGGGAGCTGGGAGCAGACGAACTCGACGTAATCCTCCGTTGTCGCCATAGAAAAAAGCCCTCCATGCGTTCTCTTTTATTCTACCATGCCGCGTCAAGTCTCCTGTCCGGCGAACTGGGTCTGGTAGAGCGTCCAGTAGCGCCCGCGGCGGGCGAGAAGCTCCTCATGCGTGCCGCGCTCGGCGACGGCGCCGTTATCGAGGACTACGATCTCGTCCGCGTCGCGGACGGTGGAGAGCCTGTGGGCGATGATGAGGCAGCTTCTGCCCCGCATGAGCGCCGCCATCGCGTCCTGCACGGCGCGCTCCGTGCGCGTGTCGACGGAGCTCGTCGCCTCGTCCAGAATGAGGATGCGCGGCGCGGCGAGCACGGCGCGGGCAATGGCGAGCAGCTGGCGCTGGCCGGCGGAGAGCGATTCCCCCGCGCGGGTGAGCACGGTGTCGTAGCCCTGCGGCAGATGGCGGAGAAACTCGTCCGCGTGTGCCGTCTCCGCCGCTGCGCGGACGCGCGATAGGTCCGCGCCGGGGTCGGCGAAGCGGATGTTGTTCGCCGCCGTGTCGGTAAAGAGCACGGTGTCCTGAAGCACGATGGCGGCGGCGCGGCGGAGCGCCGTGCGGTCGAGGTCATAGATGCTCACGCCGTCGACCGTGATATCCCCGGAGTCGGCGTCATAAAAGCGCAGCAGCAGGCTCGCGACGGTGGTCTTGCCGCTGCCGGTCGCGCCGACGAGCGCGATCTTCTGGCCGGGCTGGATGTCGAGGCAAAAGTCGCGCAGGACCGGCTTTCCGGGGACGTAGGAGAAGTTCACATGCCGGAAGCTGACCGCGCCGCTGCCCTCCGGCGGGAGGGGCTGCGCGCCGCCTGCGGGTTCGGCGGACTCGTCGAGCAGGGCGAACACGCGCTCCGCGCCCGCGACGGCGGTCTGGAGCGTGCCGTAAAGCTGGGCGACCTCGTTGACCGGGCGGGTGAACTGCTTGGCGTAAATGAGGAAGGCGGAGATGACGCCGATGGTGATCTCGCCGCGCAGGGCGAAGAAGCCGCCCGCGACGGCAACGGCAACGAAGCCGATGTTCGCGATGCAGTCCAGCACGGGACCGACGCCGTTGCTGAGGCTTTCGGCGCGGATGCTGACGGCGCAGAGCTCCTCGGCGCGCGCGGCGAAGGCTTCGCACTCGCGCCCGGCGCAGTTATAGGCGGCGACGGCGCGGTAAGCGCTCAATACCTCCTCCGCGCGGGCGTTCATCGCCCCGGCGACGGCGGCGCGGCGGCGGTACTGCTTCGCCATCACGTGCGAGAGCGCGCGGGTGGAGCCCACCGTCAGCACCACGGTCAGCAGCGTCACGAGCGTCAGCTGCCAGCAGTAGCAGAGCATGATGACGGTCGTCGCCGCGATGGTCAGCACGCCGGAGACGAGCGCGCCGAGGCTCTGGGACACGGCGGCGGAGACGTTTTCCGCGTCGCCGGTCATGCGGCTCAAGATGTCGCCCGCCGGGTGGCGGTCCAGATAGGCGACGGGCAGGCGGTTGACCGCGGCGGCAAGGTCCTGCCGCAGACGGCGGATGATCCGCTGGCTGAGCCGCGCGGAGAGCTTTCCCTGCGCGAGCGAGCCCGCCGCGTTTATGAGATAAGCCGCGCCGAGGGCGAGGAGCAGCGCCGCGAGGGGCGTGCCCTCGCGGATGGCGTCGATCGCCTCGCCCTGAAGCGCCGGGACCGCGACGGACGCCGCCGTGACGCAGAGCACCGCGAGCACGAGCAGCGCAAAGCGCCGCCGCTCGCCGGCAAAATAGCGCGCGAGGCGCAGGAGCGTGCCCCGGCTGTCGCGGGCTTTTTCCGCGAGCCCGTGGTTGTCGCGGCGTCCGCCGCCGAAGTTCAGCTCGCGCTGGGGTCTCGTCTCAGCCAAGGTCCTCGCCTCCTTCCTGACTTTCGCAGATCTCGCGGTAAAGTGCCGAGCGTGCGAGCAGCTCCGCGTGGGTGCCGACGTCCGCGATCGTGCCGCCGCTCAGCAGGGCGATGCGGTCGGCGCGCCGCGCCGTCGCGATGCGCTGGGCGACGACGATCTTCGTGACGCCGGGGTAATTTTTCGCGAGCGCATCGTAAAACGCCGCCTCGGTCGCGAGATCGAGCGCGCTCGTCGCGTCGTCCAGAATGAGGATCTCGCTTTTCTTCAGCAGCGCGCGGGCGAGCGCGACGCGCTGGCGCTGGCCGCCGGAGAGCGAGCGCCCGCCCACGCCGAGAACGGTGCTCCAGCCGTCGGGCAGGGCGTCTAAAAACGCCGCGCACTGCGCGGTTTCCGCGGCGCGGCGGACCTCGGCGTCCGTTGCGTCCGGGCTGCCCCAGCGGAGATTTTCCGCCGCCGTGCGGCCGTAGAGCTCCGCGCGCTGGAACGCGAACGCAATGCGCTCCCGCAGCGCGTCCGTCCGCCAGCGGCGGACGTCCAGCCCGTCGACCAGCACCGCGCCGCCGCCGGCGTCGTAAAAGCGCGGGATGAGGTCCAGCAGCGTCGTTTTGCCGCAGCCGGTCGCGCCCAGAATGGCGAGCGTCTCGCCGGGGGCGGCGCGGAGGGAGACGTTTTGCAGCACGGGCTCGGCTGTGCCGGGGTAAGTGAAGCCGACGCCGCGGAGCTCCACCGCGCCGGGTTCGGGACCGGCGGTCTCCGTCCCGTCCGCGAGGGCGGGGGCGGTCTTCAGCACCTCGCGCACGCGCGCCCACGATGCCGAGGCGCGGGTGAAGCTCTGGGACAGGTTGCCGAGCACGGTCACGCCGGTCATCACCTGCGCGAGATACGTGATCGCCGCCATGACCGCGCCGGGCGTCACCGCGCCGCGGCGGGATTCATAGCCGCCGACATAAAGCACCGCGAGGACGCAGAGATTGAGCACGATGTTCATGCACGGCGACATCCACGCGAGCAGCTCCTGCACGCGCAGGTTCGCCGTGCAGAGCGCGTCGTTCGCGCCGCCGAAGCGCGCCGTTTCGTCCTCCTCGCGGCAGCAGGACTTCACGACGCGCGCACCGGCGATATCCTCGCGCAGCAGCGCGCCGACGCGGTCGAGCCCCCGCTGCACGAGCGCAAAGCGCGGCGCGGCGCGGCGGAGGAAAAAGCGCACGAAAAACACGAGAAACGGCAGCGAAATGAGCGAGATGAGCGCAAAGCGCGGCGACTGGCGGTAAAGCATGAAAACGCCGCCCGCCGCCATCATCACATAGCGCACCACGCCGCGGAACGCGACCTTGACGGCGTTCGCCACCTGATCGACGTCACCGGAGACGCGGTTGAGCAGCGAGGCGGGCGTGAAGGCGTCCGTCTGCTGAAAATCGAGGCGCACGGCGCGGCTGAACACCTCCCGCCGCAGGTCGCGTCCGAGCCGCTGGGCGGCGAGATTGCCGAACACGCCGCCCGCGACGCCGCAGGCGCCGCCGAGCGCCACGAGCGCGATCATCCGCACGCCGAGGGACAGAATGAGCGGCATATCCCCGCGCAGCACGCCCTCGTCGACAATGCGCGCCATATAGTCCGGCTGGAGCAGGTCCACCGCCGTTTCGCCGAGCATCATCAGCGAGCAGAGCAGGCAGAGATGCCAGTATTTTTTCAGATATCGCAGCATGGGAAACCGAACCTCTTTCGCTTTTTTCTTCTATTTTAATCCGGCGCATGGCGATTTGTCAAAGGGCGCGGCGGTGAAAAAATCCCCGCCGAAGTTTCCGGTTCGGAAACTTCAGGCGGGGAGAGTCCGGCTTTTTCAGCGCCCCGGCTTATGCTGGCGGGGCAGGCGGTGGGCGGCGCGCGCTTCCGCGTCGGCGCGGGAAAAGCGGGCGCGCACAGCGTCGGCAAGGAGCAGGGCGGTGCCCTCCGTGCCGAGCAGACTGGAGCTGATGAGCAGGTCCTTGTGCGCCTTGTCGTCCGGCGTGTAGCCGGCGAAATTGAGATGATAGGCGCTGCGCTCCTCGTCGCGCTCGCGGATGAGACGGCGCGCGGCGTCCTCGTCCACGCCCTTCCAGCGCATGCAGTGGCGCAGGCGGTCGGCGTAAGCGGCGTAGATATAAATGTGCATCGCGTCGGGCGCGTCGGCGAGGATAAAGTCCGCGCAGCGGCCGACGAGAATGCAGCTGCCCTCCGCGGCAAGGCGGCGGATGATGGTCTCCTGCGTTTGAAAGATGCGGTTTTGCATGTCGCTCGCGCGGCTGCTGCGGCTCTGGATGAGCGAGGGGAAAAACGTGTCCCCCACGGGGCGGCGGGAGCGCTCCTCGCTCTCGTTGACGACGCCCTTCGGCAGTCCGAGCGTCCGCCCCGCCTCCTGCCCGATCTCCTCGCTGTAGCAGGGAATGCCGAGCAGCGCGCCGAGGCGCTTCGCGATCACGCGCCCGTTGCTCGCGAACTGGTCCGTTATCGTCACCACGCATTTTGTTTCATTCATGGCGTCATCCTCCCCTCCGGCTCACATGAGACAGCCTGCGATCACGAAGCCGATCATGGAGAGTATAGCAGCGATCAGGACATAAGGCAACTGGGAAAGTGCGTGCTCCATATTGTCGATCCCGGCAGAGTTTGCCGAGAGGATGGTCGCGTCCGTGTAAAAGCAGGCGTGGCTGCCGAAGGTGCCGCCGGAGATGATCGCCGCCATGGTCAGCACGGGGTTTGCGCCGAGCGCCTCGCACATCGGCAGCAATATCGGCGTCACGACGGCGCTCATGCCCCAGTTCGAGCCCGTCACGAAGGCGAGCACGCTGAGCAGCAGAAACGCCGCGAGCGGGAAAATTTTCGGCGAGAGGATCGGTCCCACAAGCGCCACGAGAAACTCCGTGAGCGCGAGCCGGTCGCAGATCTCCTTGAGCGAAAACGCCGCGACGAGCATGAAAAAGATGCTCATCATGTCGCAGAAGCCCGAAACGGTCTTGTTGAAAAATTCCTCCATGCTGAGCACCTTCGCCGGCACATAGAGCAGCAGGCAGACAATGAGCGCGACGACGACGGCGAGCAGGATGTCCATCGTGATCACGCCGACGGCGACGAGCACGAGCATGGGGATGAGGAAATACCAGATGTTGCCGTCCGTCTCCGCGGCGGCGGGGTCATCGTGGTTGAAGCGGCGGGAGGCGTCGCTGTAGACCTTGCCGGTCTCCGCCGCGCGGCGGAAGGCGGTCTTCATGCCGCCGAGCTTCGGGATGACGCCGAGGCAGAACAGCAGCACGACGATGAGCGCGATGATCGGGTAAAAGCAGAAGGGGATCGCGTGGATATAAGCGTCCATGGCGGAGGGAAAATTGCTGGAGATGATGTGCTCCTCATAAAAAAGAGAGCTGAAGAACACCGCCCAGGTGGACACCGGCAGCAGCACGCAGACCGGCGCGCCGGTGGAGTTCAGGATAAACGCCAGCGACTCGCGCGGAAGCTTTTTGCGGTCGAACACGCCCTTCATGCATGCGCCGATGGTCAGAACGTTCAGATAGTCGTCCACGAAGAGCAGAATGCCCATGATGTAAGCGGTGAGGAGCGTGCGCTTTTCGTTCGTGCAGAGCTTCGAGACGACGCGCGAAAAGCCGAAGGTGCCGCGCGACGCCTGAAGCAGCGCGATGAGGCTGCCGAATAACCCGCAGACGAGCCAGAGCCACGCGTTGCTGCCCACGACCTCCTGCACGATCGCGATCCACTCCGGGAGCGCGTGGGTGCGGTAGAGCACGATACAGCCCAGAACGGAGCCGAGCAGCAGAAATTCCGTACACCGCCGCGTCGTGATGGCGCCGGCGATGATGACCGCGAGGATACAGATCGCCCAAAGTCCGGTTGGCATGGTGAAATCATCTCTTTTCCTGTTTGACTGCCGGGATAAAACCGGGCTTCCCATTCGGTGAAAGCGGAACAGGAAGCCCTTTTACGGAATGTGTTCAGTTTATGCGCTCGTCACGACGGTGCCGGTCCTGCCCTCCAGGGCGTCGATCGCCTTGTCGAGCGAGGTGATGACCGCCTTCTTGCCGGGGTTGGCGCGCACGAACGCCATGCATGCGCGCACCTTCGGCAGCATGCTGCCGGGGGCAAAGTGACCCTCGCCGACGTAGCGCTCCGCCTCGGCGAGCGTCATGTGGTCGAGGTCCCGCTGCTCCGGCTTGCCCCAGTTGACGGCGACCTTCTCGACCTCCGTGAGGATGACGAGCATGTCGGCGTCCAGCTGCTCGGCGAGCAGCTCCGCGGCAAAGTCCTTGTCGATGACCGCCGCCACGCCGTCCAGCGTGCCGTCGGCGTTCTCCGCGACGGGGATGCCGCCGCCGCCGCAGGTGACGGGGATGGTGCTGTCCATCAGCCGGCGCACCGCGTCGATCTCCACGATCCGGCGCGGCAGGGGGGAGGCGACGACGCGGCGGTAGCCCCGCCCGGCGTCCTCCTTCATCGCGTAGCCCTTTGTCCGGGCGAGCTCCTCCGCCTCTTCCTTGCCGTAAAACGCGCCGATGGGCTTCGTCGGATTCTGGAACGCCGGGTCGTCGCGGTCCACGACGACCTGCGTCACGAGGCTCACGACGGGCGTGTCGATGCCGCGGCGCGCGAGGGCAAAGCGCAGTGCCTGCTGGATGTGGTAGCCGATATAGCCCTGACTCATCGCGCCGCAGACGTCGAAGGGCATGGGCGGGACGACGTCCTTCGCCGTCTCGCTCGCGAGCACGATCCTGCCGACCTGCGGACCGTTGCCGTGGACGATGGCGAGCTGATGCCCCGCGGCGCTGAGCTCCGCGATGCGCTCTGCGGTCTGCTTGACGACCTCAAGCTGTGCCTCCGCGGTGGGGGCGCTGTCGCGGCTCTGGAGGGCGTTGCCGCCCAGCGCGATCACGATCTTTGCCATGGATGACGCCTCCTTTGCGATTTCAGACGATGCCGCGGTCCGCCATGAAGCGGTCGAGGTCTTCCTTCGCGGCGGCGATGCGCAGCTCGGTCGCGGCAGCCTCGCGCTGATACTGGGTGAAGTAGACCAGCAGTCCGCGCATGGCGGTCAGACGGTTGCCCGCCTCCAGCCAGCAGAGGCTCGATTCGCTGTCCGCGACCTCGTCCGTGACGTCCTCGCCGCGCGTTGCGGGCAGGCAGTGCATGAACTTGCAGCCGATGTTGCCGAGCTGCATCAGCTCGCGGTTGACCTGATACTTGCCGAAGAGCGCGACGCGCTCGGCCTTCGGCATCTCGGACTCATAGAGACCGTACCACACGTCGGTGTAGATGAAGTCCGCGCCGCGGACGAGCTCGCGGTCGTCGCCTTCCTCGAAGGTGCCGCCGGACTCTTCGCAGTTGCGGCGGATGACGTCCATGCAGGCGGCGGAGGGGGAGTCGGGCAGCAGCTTGCCGACCGGTCCGTAGTGGGCGAAGTGCATGCCGAGCTTCGTCGTGATCATGGCGAGGGAGGCGCAGACCTGCGTGGCGTCGCCGGTGAAGACAACGCGGCAGTCTTCGAGCTTTTTGCCGCGCGGCAGATGCTCCACGATGGTGCAGAGGTCGCCGATCTCCTGCGTCGGGTGGTTATAGTCGCTCATGCCGTTGAGCACCGGGATGGTGCAGTTCTCGGCGAGCTCGACGACGGTCTTGTGCTCGATGACGCGCGCCATCACGATATCGATGAGCTCGCTGAGCACCTTGCCGGTGTCGCCGATGGTCTCATGACCGCCGAGCTGGATCATGCCGGGTCCCAGATACTGGGCGTGGCCGCCGAGCTGACTCATCGCGGTCTCGAAGGAGACGCGGGTGCGGGTGGAGGACTGCTGGAAGATCATGCCCAGCGTCTTGTTCTTCATCAGCGGGGGATAATAGCCCGCCTTGATGCACTTTTTGATCTCAAGGGACAGGTTGATGATGTCGAGCAGCTCCTCCTTCGTGAAGTCGCTGGTGTCGATGAAATGGCGAAGCGTGTGGCTCATGGTAGGGTACCTCCTGTTAGTCAATGTGTGGTGAAAAAGCCTCGCTTAAGTTCGCGCCCGCAGGCGCGAAAGAATTTCAATCATTTTTGGCGGCGGCGTGTACGTCGCCAAAAATTCTCTGCGCGGAGCGAACGTGCGAGCCGTAGGCGAGTGCGCTGAGCGGAGTGAATCCTTCTCAAATAAGAGAATGCCAGAGGCATTCTCTTATTTGACCGCCTTCGGCATCTGCTGGGTGATGCAGTGGATGTTGCCGCCGCCGTAGGCGACCTCGGTGGTCTGCACCGGCTCGATGGTGTAGCCGGGGAACATCTCCTGCGCCTGCTGCACGGCGAGGGCGTCGTTCTCGTCGCCGTACTGCGGGAGGATGATGGCGTTGTTCGTGATGAGGAAGTTCATATAAGAGGCGATGGACACCTCGCCCTCCTCGCGGGGGATCGCGCCGGTGGCGGTGTCGATGGACCAGGCATCCTTCAGGTAGCAGGGCTCCTTCGTCATGCACATCTTCCAGACCTTCAGCTTGCGGCCCTTCGCGTCGGTCGCCTCGCTCAGCGTCTTATACGCTGCCTGCGCAGCGGCGTAGAACGGGTGGTTCTCGTCCTCGGTCCAGATGCAGGCGACCTCGCCGGGGCGGATGAAGCAGGCAACGTCGTCAATGTGGCCGTTGGTCTCGTAGGGATCGATGCCGTCCTTGATCCAGATGATCTTTTCGAGGTTCAGATACTCCTTGAGCATCATCTCGATCTGCTCCTTGTCGAGCTGCGGGAAGTTTCTGCCGGAGTCGGGATTGAGCAGGCACATCTCGGTGGTGAGCAGGGTGCCCTCGCCGTCGACGTGGATGGAGCCGCCCTCAAGGATGAAGTCCAGACCCGCCGGGCAGCTGTCCGCGTCCGTGCGGTAGGAGTCGACGCCCATCAGGTCGCAGATCTTCTGCGCCATCGCGTCGTCGTTCGCCCACGGGAAGTAAAGACCGTCCACAAGACCGCCCCACGCGTTGAAGATCCAGTCGACGCCGCGGATGTCGCCCTTGTCGTTGATGACGAAGGTCGGACCGCAGTCGCGGACCCACGCGTCATCGCTGCTGAGCTCGACCACGCGGATGTTCTCCGGCAGGCGGGCGCGGGCGTTGGCGTACTGGGTGTTGTTGACGAGCATGGTGACGGGGGTGTGCTTCGCGATCGCCTTCGCCACCTCGGTGTAAGCGCGCTGGGCGGGCTTTGCGCCCTGACGCCAGTTGTCGCAGCGCTCCGGCCAGATCATGAAAACGTGATCGTGCGGCTCAAATTCGCCGGGCATACGGAAGCCGTCCTGCTTGGGGGTGCTGTTGTAAATACGCTTGGCCATGATGAATATCCTCCTTTAAGGTGCAAGATAATATATGGTGAATTGTTTTTTTCGGAAAGGTCGGCGGCGTCTCTCAGGCGTCGGGAGACGCCGCCGGGGAGAGAAAGGAAAATGGGGGGTTATTTTTCCTTTTTGCGCAGCACGATGAGCAGCTCGCCGAGCAGGATGCAGATGACGGCGCCGATCGTGATGGGCAGTGTGCCGGGGACGGACTCGGCGTCCAGCGGAACGGCGGTGAAGATGACGGAGAGCACGATGAGGACCATCGGAACGATCGCCATCACGACCTGCGTCCCCTTGCCGCCGGGAACGCGGAAGGGACGATCCGTGTCCGGGTCAACGCGGCGCAGCTTCAGGAACGCAGGGAACACGGGCAGATAGCTGATGAGGAGCAGGACAAGGTTCAGAGAGAAGAAGGTCCAGAACAGGTCGCTCTCGGGGGCTGCGACGGAGAGGACGACGCCAATGACAACGATGATGGAGGCGATGATGCCGTTCATAAGGGCAGAGCCGATGGGCATATCGTTCTTCGCCCAGCGCTTTTTGAAGATGGCGGGCATGTCGCCGTTGTCCGCGGCGTAAGCTGCGGTGGAGTTGACACCCATGGACCAGCTGATCATATTTCCGAACAGCGTGATCATAAAGAGAAGGGCGATTGCGGCAAGGAAGAGCTTGTTCTCCACGCCCATTGCGGTGAAAGCGTCGAGCAGGCCGGAGCTGGTGTTAATCTCACTGACAGGGACAGCGGCGCTGATGCCGAAGCCGCCCAGCAGATAAATCGCTGCAATGAGGAGTCCGCCGACGACAATGGCGTTAGGAATCTGCTTTTTGGGGTTGGTCATATCGTCGGAGAAGGTACAGACGACCTCAAACCCCAGCATATTGAATATGATGACGGAGATGAACGAGAGCGAGCCGAGGTCGAAGCTCGGGAGGAAGGAGCGGAAGCTCATGTCATTGGCAAAGCCGTTCTTGATGCCGAAGTAGATGCCCATCACGCCGACCAGAACGGCGAGGACAACCTTGATGACTGCGCAGATGTTCAGGATAACAATGCTGTCGCAGACGGGGTAGAAGGCGATGATGGTGACGATCCAGACGAACGCGAGCTGGATAAGCAGACTCGGCACAGTGCCGATTTGAATGCCGAAGGCGAAGTCCAGCAGCTCGGGTACCATGACTGCAAGGGATGCCATCCAGAGCGGGAAGTTCAGCCAGTACCACCACGCGGCGCGAGCACCCCAGCGGGTGCCGGGGAAGGCCTTGTTGATCCAGTCGTAAAGACCGCCGTCGCCCTGATATGTCGTGCCGAGCTCGGACGAGATGAGACCGTAGGGGATCAGGAACAGAACGATCATGAAGATCCACCAGAAGAACTGGCTGTTGCCGATGGCTGCGACCGGTGCTGCGGCCTCGGCGACGAAGACCACGCAGATGACGGACAGCAGGACCGACACATAGTTGAATTTTTTCTTTTCCATAGTTGCTTTGTGTCCTCCTATTTTTCAATAGTAATATTGAGAAATGCTGGGATCCCGGGTCTTGGGACGTTCTCCGCGACGCCTGCGGGGCTGCGTCCTCCTTGCTGTGTTCAGAATAGCATGCACCACGGAACTTTACAATTATCTTTTCCTAAACATCGGGTTGATTCTTCTTGACTTTTTGACAAAGTTGTTCTAAACTTTATATAAACTCTTGCGCAGTTTGCACAATCTACGCCTGCCCCGCACTGGAAAAATCTGGAAATCTTGGGGGGGAAAAAATAAATGGCGATCTCGGTCCTGCAATACAGCTACAGCACACTCCTCATCATCGCTTACACCTCGGTCGTGGCGTTCACGCTCTGCCTGACGATCCTCTACCGCCAGCGCATCGGCTACCCGATCATGGGGATCTTTCTCTTCTGCCTGCTGGACGCCCTCGTGGTCGACCTCACGGAGTTCGTCCCTGTTTTTGCCGAGTGGTATAACCGGCTCTTTCTGCAAACGCCTTCGATCAAGACCGTCATCTATCTGGGACTCGCATTCTGCTCCATGGCGTTTTACACGACCCAGAAGGGCGGCGCGGTCGGACCGTTCCAGATCATGATCGTCGTGCTGCTCGGACTCTGGTACATTTTCATCCCGCTGACCGGCATGAACGCGACCTCGGTCTACCTCTACTACATCGCTTATCAGATTTTTGCCATTTTTGCCTGCATTTATGCGCTGCGCGATATTCCGCGCATCACGGGCGTTCCCGTGGGGCGCAAAACCTTCCTGCGGCTCATTATGTGGGTGACGATCGCGTTTTCGCTCTGCATCATCGCGGAGGACACCTATGTCATCTTCAACGTCGACAGCTACACGGAGGGCAACATCCACATTTACGACCGCAATCGCTGCGAGGATCTGATGCGGCTGGCGTATGCCGGAATTTTTTACGCTTACGTGTTCCGCATTTTCCACGCCGGCGAGCTGAACCCCGCGGACAATCTCTTCGGGGGCAGAGTCGCCGCGGAGGACGCCGGCAGGGAAGCGCCGGAGGAGGCGGCGCCCTTCCCGAAAATGCAGGGCGCGGAGTATAAGAAAATGAAATTTGCCCAGAAGCTCTCCCTGACCGACCGGGAGGAAGAGGTCTTTACGCTTCTGCTCGCCGGGAAAAACAATCAGGAGATCAGCAGCGAGCTCACCGTTTCCATGGGGACCGTCAAGGCGCATGTTCACAATATTTACCAGAAGGCGGACGTTACGAGGCGGTATGAGCTTGTGAGGCTTTATGAGGAGTTTGAAGCGTGAGGTAAAAACATTTTTGAATGCGCCTGCGGGCGCAAATTGAATATGTTTCGCGTCCGCGGGACGCGACCTTCTTTCCCCCTGTGGGGAAAGAAGGCAAAGGCACAGTTAAGGAGGGACCCTTTCGATTGGGTCCCTCCTTAACAATCCTCCTCCTAAACGACCAAAGGGATCTTACGATCCCCTTGGAACCCCTCCCGTATCTTAGCACCAGCGTTTTAACTGTGGGAGCACCTCCGGGAGCTTCAGCTACGTCGTGGCACCCCTCAGTCAGCGCGGAGCGCTGACAGCTCCCCTTTCCGGGGAGCCAAGATAGCGGTCGCGGCTTCGCCGCGGATTTGAATTTTGGACTCTTTGGTGTGGGAGCAAAACGGCACGGCTGCGTCTACTGCCCATAGTAAAACCGAGCAAGCTACGACTTTAGGGGGAATCCAAGGGGGTCGAAGACCCTCTTGGTCGTTCAGGAAAAGAGGGTGTCGGGAGGAAAACCCAATCGAAAGGGTTTTCCTTCTGACCGCGCCTTTGCTTACTTTCCCCGCGAGGGGCAAAGTAAGTCGCGCCTTCGGCGCGAAACAAATCAAATCATAGCGCCCGCAGGCGCGTTCAACTTCCCCCCCCCGCGCCCGCAGGCGCATTAAAATACCCCCCAAATCCCCCTTGACAACCCCCAACAAAAGGTCTATACTCCAAACTAACGAACATTAGTTAGCCAAAGGAGAAAGAAAAAATGAAGCTCTATTTCGGAAACTCGGTATCCACGGCGACGACGCTGATGACCCTGGTCCTGCTGTGCTTTATCGGCATCACGGCGGCGACGCGCGAAAGCGTGCAGTTCTGGGGCCGCCGGAGCCTGATCGTGCTCGTCCTCGGTCTTGTGATCTGCTGCTTCGCGGCGGCGCGCGACGGGCTGGACAAGACGATCCAGCACGCGATCGACGGCTCCTGCGCGCCGGGGATCTTCCCGCTGCTCAGTATCCCGACCGTCATCGGCTGCGTCGGCGCGCTGCTCATCGTCGTCGCCGCCATCGCGACGCCCATCGCCAAAAGCCAGCAGACCCGCGAGGTCTGGTTCTATCTTATGAGCGGCGGCGGCGTCCTCAAGGTCGCCACCGTCGAGCTCGCACGGCTGCTGATGCGATGAAAAAGCCCCGCCGGTCTTTCCGGACCGGCGGGGTGCTGTTATAAAGCCTCGCTTAAGTTCGCGGCGCGCACGCCGCGAATAGAGTCCAATCATTTTTCGGCGCGACACGTGCGTGCCGAAAAATACTCTGCGCGGAGGGAACGTGCGAAGCCCCTGCCAAATGGCAGGGGCTTCGTGCGCTGAGCGGAGTGAATCCTTTTCATCCGGGAGCCCAGCGAAGCGGGTCCCGGATGAGTTTATTCGTATATTTTTGCCGCTTCCATCAGCGTCCGGCGGAACTGCTCGCGGACGGAGTCCGGGGCGAGGATCTCCGCGGCGGTGCCGAAGCCGTAGAGCCATGCAAAAAACTTCGGCGACACGGCGACGCTGACGCAGACGGTGAAGTGGTCGTCGTCGACGGGAAGGATGACGGTGTCGCCGCCGAAGCGGTCGAGGACCGCGCCGACGAAGCGGTTTTCAAAGCGCAGACGCAGCCCCAGCAGCTCGCCGGAGAACATGTGGAACACCTTTTTGGAATACTGCGAGATGTCGATCTTTTCAAACGCTGCCTTCCCGTCGCGCGGGGTGCCGAGTGCGGAAATGTCCGTCATCTTGTCCACGCGATAGTGCTTCAGCTGACCCGCCGCGGCGTCGTAGCCGAGCAAGTAGTATTTCTCGCTGTCCCACATGAGCGAAAACGGGCTGATCTCGTACCACGCGCCGTCCCTGCGGAAGCGGCGCTCCTTCTCGACCGTGTAGTCGAAGTAGTGGAAGCGGATGGCGCTGTCGCCCGTGATCGCGCCGGAGATCTCGTCGACGTTGTAGTAAACGCTCTCGTTCATGCTCTTTACGCGGTTGCGGACATAGACCTGCCGCTGGAGCAGCTGGGCGTCATAAACGCTCGCGAGACTCTCGATCTTCTTGATGAGACTGAGGGTCTTTTTCTCCGTAATGAACTTCGAGGACTGCACGCTGTCCACGAGCAGCTTCAGCTCCGCAAGCTCGAAATCGCGGCTGCCGACATAGTAGCCCGTGACCTTTCCGCGGGCGACAACGATGTCCAGCCCGAACTGGCGGAGCGCCTCCAGATCGTCGTAGAGCGTCTTCCGCTCCGCTTTGATGTCGTGGCGGGCGAGCTCCTCGGACATCTGGCGGATGGTGAGCGGGTGTGTCTCGTCGGAGCTTTGCAGCAGGTACTGCATCAGGTACAGAAGCTTCAGCTTCTGATTTGCGGATCTTGACATAGATACAAAAGCCCCTCCCGCGCGTCAGTCCCAGTCGGAGTCGCCGTCGTCGCCGGAATCGTCCCAGTCCGCGTCGGAGCTCCGGGAGGACGACTCCGTTTCCTTGTGGGTCTCCCGGTAAAACGCATACTCCGCGCTCCGCTCCAGAGAATCGAGACCGCCGTCGCGGTTGAAATCGAACATACTTCCGAACGCTTTCTCTTTCATCATTTGGTCCTCCTTATCTTTTCTCACTTTATCACTATATCACAGATCGTCCGAAGAGGGAAGCCCCGGCGCGTCTGTTTTTTCGCCGATTTCGTTCTCAGCATCCTCGGCGTCCTCGATCTCGTCCTCGATCCCGTCCTCGTCGTCGTCATCGTCCCAGTCGTCGTCGATCTGGGAGAGGAGCTCGGCGCGCAGCGCGGCGGGGTCGCCCTCCTCGACGCGGCAGATGATCTTGCTGCTCGTCGTGAACAGAACGCGGGCGTAAAAGCGCTTTCCGACCCGGTCATAAACGCGCCCGGCGCTCATGGTGCCGCCGGCGACCGTGCTCCAGCTGTTCGCGACATAGCCAACGGTGCCGAGCATCGGCATCGTGCAGCGGATCGCCTCCTTGTCGTAGGCGTTGTCCGGCTCCTTCGCGCAGCGGACGAGCCGCCCGATCCGGAACGGCGCCGGACCGCTGTAATTCCGGAAGCCCGTGACAGTGATGTACATTTCCTTCATATCCTTGTTCCTCCCAGAAATTCAGTCTGCTTTCTCAGGTCGAGCCCAGTATAGCAGATCAGGTGTCCGAAAAAACGGACTGTCGGGGAGAAAATAAAAAGAAATCGCCCGATCCCGGATGGGATCTTGGATTGTCAATAAATAATGACATTACAAAGAGAGACCTGTAACAAACCGCCCATTACTTCATTGTGTCGTGCACGTTCCCTTCGCTCCGCAGTCCACGCCCGTATGCGGCTGAACCGCGGTCTTATTGTCGATCATGCTGGATGTTCCGCAATTCTTGCAAACCCGCCACTTCCGATGGAAACCAGGATACTCTTCCGCCGCGCGGAATACAGTTTCATACTCATGCTTCGGGTTGATCAGCAGGCTGTCCAGGGAAACCGGGTTGGCGCTGTCCTGGGACGCATAAAGCCCGCCGCACGCCGTACACTCCCAATATGCTTTCACGCCAGGCTGATTCTTTTCACAATCAGCCCATACCGCGTCATGTTCTTTCCACTGGTGGCTGCTGGCAGTCACATTCTCCTCCTGCGCATATCCGCAAACCGTGCAGTAGCGGCTCCGTGTGCCCGCCTCGGTGCAGCTGGCTCTGTTGTCCACCCACTCCGACCAGCTGTGGGCGGTCTTATCGGCGTCGGTATGCCAATGGTCGGTGTCATTGCTCTGCCACTCGCTGACGCCGGTAAACTTCAGCTCCGCGGGCTGGGATGCGTAGTCCGACCGGCTCGTGTTGCTGCACACCTCCAGGAACACCTTCACCTTGCAGTTTTCCGGTGTCTTACCAGCAGGCAGCTGGAAAGTGGCCGTACCGCTGCCGCTGGTCACCTGCGCCAGCTTCTGATAGCCCTGGATCACCTCGCCGGAGCCGTCCACCAGAATTGCGGAAAGCCACACATCATTTCCCGTCCTGCTGGCGTTGGACCAGCTCACCTCATACGAGCCGTCATTGCCCGTGGCCTCGCCCACGGTTACAGACAAGCTATCGTCCAGCAGGGTCAGCTTCCAGGTATTGGTACCCGCAGAAAAAATCGGCTTGAACTCGCCTCCGGCGGTTTCAGATTTGCCGCCTGCGGCGGCAGATGTGAAGATGACAGATTCCGGATTCAAATAAAAAGCGGGGCGAAGTCGCAGCCCGGAATAGGTAGTGTAATCGGTGCTGAGCCCGCCCGTTGCGGACACACAGCCCGCACCGCTACCGGAGGAGCGGAGCCACCACGAAGTGCCACCGCCTCCGGCGGTGGTCTTCCCGACTCGGTTGGCAGGATACTCATACATTTGTACTCCTTTACTGAATTGAAGTATTCGTTTCCAAACTTGCTGGCGGCGAACAGCATTTCATGCTGTTTGCGGACGGCAAGTCCACAGGGGATAGCCGCATTAGCGGCGCAAGGGGGTGTAGCCGCCTTGACGGAACGAAGTGACGAAACATTCCCGGTCATGCAGTTTCTTTCTGCTGACAGAGAATGAAGCTCCGCAGGACGCACAATACTCTCGACAAGAGAGTATAGAAGTGCGCCCTTTAGTTTCTAAAGGGATTTTATCAGTTCGACAAACTGGAAGTTATCTATTTCTCCTCTTCGTTAAGACCCAGTTCATTACATATTACTTGCTATCCCTGATACCTTATTCTTTCTACCAGCGTTTCCTTTTTCAGATTACTGCTTAAAACGCAGGAAAGTACAATCTGCAACAGA
>CAVCTM010000031.1:0-20258 GCA_963605115.1 Pseudobutyrivibrio sp.
CGAGTGGGAGTAAGAAAGAGGTCACACGCATGAAACAATGCATGGATGCGGAGAATCTGCACCGGCGGCTCAAGAAGATCATCGGGCAGGTGCAGGCCATCGACAGGATGGTGGACGAGGACGTTCCCTGCGAGGACGTTCTCTCCTTGATCAACGCCGCCAAGTCCGCGCTGAACGGCTGCGGGAAGGTCGTGCTGGAGGGACACATCCGGCACTGCGTCCGCGACGGGATCGAGCATGGCGACGCGGACAAGACCATCGAGAGCTTCACCAAAGCCGTGGAGCGCTTCGCGAATATGCAGTAAGGAGCATAGCCCTCTCGACCGGGACCCACTTCGTTGGGCTCCCGGTCGAAAGGGATTCACTCCGCTGGAGCGCACGCCCCTTCGGGGCGCACGTTCGCTCCGCGCAGAGAATTTTTCGACAGGTACACGCCCTGCCGAAAAATAATTGGACTTTATTCGCCGTTGCGACGGCGAACTCTGCGAGGCTTTTTTACAATATGAAAAAGTCAGCCCTGCCGGGCTGACTTTTTTCTTGACATTTTATACCCATATGGGTATAATGCATGCATACCCCATAGGGTATATGAGGCATCGTTCCATGAAGCGTTTTATGAAAAAACTGGAGCGGCTGCTGGCGCTCGGCGGGACGCGGAAGGACATCATCCTGCTCGCGCTCTCCGGCGCCGCGGTCCTTTGCAGCCTGCTGAAGCTGCGCCCGTTCCCCTTCGATATGGCGTGGATCGCCGTGGTCCTCTGCGGGCTGCCGATCATTTTGGAGGCGGTCATCGGGCTCGTCACCGCCTTTGACATCAAGGCGGACGTGCTCGTCTCGCTGGCGCTCATCGCGTCGGTCTGCATCGGCGAGATCTTCGCCGCGGGCGAGGTCGCGTTCATCATGCAGCTCGGCGGGCTGCTGGAGGAGCTGACCGTGGCGCGGGCGCGCGCCGGCATCGAAAAGCTGGTGCATCTGACTCCGCAGACGGCGCGGGTGCTGCGCGGCGGCGGCGAGGAGATCATCCCCGCGGAGCGCGTCCGGGTCGGGGACCGCATCCGCGTGCTCCCCGGCGAGAGCGTCCCCGTGGACGGGGTCATCGTCTCCGGCAGAACCTCCATCGATCAGGCGGTGATGACCGGCGAATCCCTCCCGGTGGACAAGGCGCCGGGCGACAGCGTGTCCAGCGGCACGGTCAACCAGTTCGGCGCGTTCGAGATGGAGGCGACGCGGGTCGGCGAGGACAGCTCCATCCAGCGGATGATCCGGCTGGTGCAGTCGGCGGACGCGGGAAAGGCGAAGATCGTGGGGATCGCGGACCGCTGGGCAACGTGGATCGTGGGGGTCGCCCTCTCCGCCGCGGCGCTGACGTGGATCCTCTCCGGCGAGATCATCCGCGCCGTGACGATCCTCGTCGTGTTCTGCCCCTGCGCGCTCGTGCTGGCGACGCCGACGGCGATCATGGCGGCGATCGGCAACGCGGCGAAGCACGGCTTTCTCGTCCGGGAGGGCGACGCGCTGGAGCGGCTCGCAGGGGTCCGGGTCATCGCCTTCGACAAGACCGGCACGCTGACTTACGGGACCCCGGAGGTCGTCGCGGTATGCCCTGCGCCGGGCGCGCCCGACGCGGACGAGCTCTGTCGGCTGACGGCGGGCGCGGAGGGGCTTTCCGAGCACCCGCTCGGCAAAGCCATCGTGCGCCGCTGCCGGAAAAGCGGCGCCGAGCCCGCGCCCGCGTCCGACTTTGAAATGATCCCCGGCAGGGGCGTGCGCGCGGCGGTCGAGGGCAGGGTCCTCCTCGCGGGCAATCCGGTGCTGCTGCGGGAGCACGGCGTGAGCTTTTCGCCGCCGTCGGAAGCCGCGGCGTATATCAGCCGGGGCTGCACCCTGACCTACGCGGCGGTCGACGGCGCTTACGCGGGCTTTCTCGCGCTCTCCGACACGCTGCGCGGGGAGAGCGCCGCGACCATCGCCGCCCTGTCCGGGCTCGGCGTGCAGCCCGTGCTGCTCACCGGCGACCACGAAAGCGCCGCGGGGACCATCGCGGAGGCGCTGGGCATCCGGGAGGTCCGGGCGGGCTGTCTGCCGGAGGACAAGCTGAGATACATCGGCGAATACCAGAGCCGGTCGATGCCGGTCTGCATGATCGGCGACGGCGTGAACGACGCCCCGGCGCTCCGGAAGGCGGACGTCGGCATCGCCATGGGCGGCGTCGGCAGCGACATCGCCGTGGACGCGGCGGACATCGCGCTCGTTGACGACGAGGTGAAGGAGCTGCCCCATCTGCTGGCGCTCTCGAAGCGCATGATGTGCGCCATCCGGCTCAACATGACGTTCTCGATGACGCTGAACTTCATCGCCATCGCGCTCGCGATCATCGGAACGCTGGACCCGGTCGTCGGCGCGCTGGTCCACAACGCGGGCTCCGTGCTCGTCATCACCAATTCGGCACTTTTATTAAAATGGAGGAAAAAATAAATGGCTGTCAAGATCATCGGACTCATCATCGGGCTTTGCGTCCTCGGCGCGGGGCTCTACTATCTCTCGAAGGAGAAGCACGACCCGGAATCGAAGAAGATCTATACCGTCGTCAGCATCGCCGGCGGCGCGGTCGCCGCCGTATGCGCGGCGCTGCTGATCTTTGCGTAAGAAAAGTCCAACCGGGGAGCCCGCCGTCGGCGGGCTCCCTTTTTTCGGTCAAAACCGGCGGAGTGTTACATTTTGCCACACTCCCCCCGGCTTTGACCGTGTTTTTTTCGCGGCGGCGGGCTATACTTGGATTTGTAAGAAGGAAAAGAAAAGAGGCTGTTTGGACAAAATGAAAGGTTATATCAAGGCTGCAAAATGGGGCTATATCGGAACGAGCATCGCGATCTTCGCGGTGGGGCTGGTGTTTCTGCTCTGGCCGGGGACGAGCGTGACGGTGCTCGCGCGGATCGTCGGCGCGCTGGTGCTGCTCGCCGGGATCGCGAAGGTGTTCGGATATTTCTCCAATGATCTCTACCACATCGCATTTCAGTTCGACTTTGCCCTCGGCATTTTAGACGCCGCGCTCGGCGCGCTGATTCTGATCTTCCCGAACTGGTTCGCGGGCTACCTCGCGGTGTGTCTCGCGCTCTTTGTCATCGTGGACGGCGTTGTGACGGTGCAGAACGCCATCGAAGCCCATCGCTTCGGCATCGGCAAATGGTGGCTGCTGCTCCTCTGCGGCATTCTGGCGGTCGCGATCGGCGTTGCGGCGCTGCTCCGCCCGCTGACGACGAGCGAGCTGATGATGCGTCTGACCGGCATCGCCCTGATGCTCGACGGCATCCAGAACATCGCCGTCGCAGTCGTCACGGTCAAGCGCTTCAAGGGCATGATGGAATAAAAAATATATTTTCAGAAAGGACCGGCAATTTATTATGGAAAACATCATTATGGCAGTGTTCCCGGTGGAGAGCGAGGCGTATCAGGCGTTCTCCGAGCTGAAGCGCGACAGCTTCGGCAGCAGCTTCCTCGTGGGGCAGGCGGCGCTCGTGAAAAAAGAGGGCGCATCGCTGCGCGTGTGTGAGAGCTTTGATTCCGGTCTGGAGACGGCAGACGACACCTGGTCCGGCACGCTCATCGGCTCCATCGTCGGCATTCTGGGCGGTCCGATCGGCGTTCTGCTCGGCGCGGGGCTCGGCGGTCTGACCGGCGCGGCGATCGACGCGGCGGACATCTCCCGCAACGGCTCCCTGCTCGAAAAAGCAGCCGCCAACCTCTCCGACGGCACCGTCGCGATCCTCGCGCTCACGCAGGAGGACGGCACGATGGCGATGGACAGCAAGTTTATGAAATATAACGCCGACATCCAGCGCTTTGACGCGGCGGAGGTGCAGGCGGAGCTCGACGCGGCGCGGAAGGCGCAGCGCGAGATGGAGAAGCAGACCCGTGCGGCGCTGCGGCAGGAAAAAGCCGAGGCGGGCAAGGCAAAATATAACGAGATCAAGACCAGGATCTCCGGCGACTTCGAGGCGCTGAAAGCCAAGGTCGGCAAAAAGTAAAATTTCAAGATCCCCCCACCCGAAATGCGGCGGTCGCGGTTCCGGCCGTGACCGCCCTTTTTTTACGCTTTTTTGCGTCGAAATTCCACGAAAAGCAGATAGAAAGGCTGAAAAAAACTGTGAGAAAAGTACAAATCCTGACAGATTCCTGCTCCGATATGGACGGAGAGCTCCTCGCGCGCTATAATATTGATTATGTCAAAATGAACACCGTTCTCGACGGCAAGACCACCCCCGCCTCGCTGACTTGGGACTATTATTCGCCGAAGTCGCTCTACGACACGCTCCGCGCCGGGCAGCGCGTCACGACGACGCAGGTGCCGGTCGAGGAGTTCCAGCGCGCGTTCCGCAGGTATCTTTCCGAAGGCTGCGACATCGTTTATGTCGGCTGCTCGCTCAAGCAGTCCGGCTCCGTCAACACCGGCAAGGTCGTGGCGGACCGGCTGAAGGAGGAATTTCCCGACGGCGAGATTTACTGCATCGACTCCCTGCGCTCGTGCATGGGCGAGGGGATGCTCGCCATCTATGCCGCCGAGCGCGCCGCGGAGGGGCTCCCCGCCGCCTCCGTCGCCGCCGCCGTGGAAGCCGCGCGCAACCGCGTCAACCAGTTCTGCACGGTCCACACGCTCGACTATCTCCGCCGCGCCGGGCGCGTGAAGGGCTCCGCCGCGTTTTTCGGCAACCTCATGGGCGTGAAGCCCATCCTCATCTGCGACGCCGACGGCGAGCAGACCCCGCTGAAAAAGGTGAAGGGCCGCGAAGCCTCCCTGCGCGAGATCGTCGCGCGGATGAAGGAGGTCATCGGTCCCGCGGAGCAGACGATCTATCTTGTCCACGCCGACTGCCCCGCCGAGGAGCTCGACACCGTGACGGCACTGCTGCGTCAGGAGCTGCCGCTGTCGACGGTCCGCACCGGCTACATCGGTCCTATCATCGGTGCCTCCGTCGGACCGGACGCCATCGCGCTCTACGCATGGGGCAAAGAGGTCACTTACCGCGTGAAGGAGACGATGCGGTGAGCGGCGCAGCGAAGCTGGACGGCTTTTTGCTGGCGGAGCTGGTCCGCGGCGGCGCGGACAATCTCTCCGCCAACGCGGAGACCGTGAACGAGCTCAACGTCTTCCCCATCCCGGACGGCGACACGGGCGACAATATGCTGCTCACGATGCAGGGCGGCGTCCGCGCCGCCGGTGCGGGCGAGGCGGATCTCGCCGCGGTGTCCCGCCGCATCGCGCAGGGCATGCTGCTCGGCGCGCGCGGCAACTCCGGCGTCATTTTGTCCCAGTTCTGCGAGGGTCTCGCCGCCGGCTTCGGCGGCAGGGTGAGCGCGGACGCGGACGCCATCAAAGCGGCGCTGCGCTCCGGCGTGAAATACGCCTACGCCGCCGTGGTGGAGCCGACGGAGGGCACGATCCTGACCGTCATGCGCGACGCAGCGGAGTATGCCTGCACCCGCGGGAGCGAGACGCCCGGCGAGCTGCTCGACGACTTTATCGACGAGGCGCGCCGCGCCCTCGCGCGGACGCCGGAGCAGCTGGACGTATTGAAGCGCGCGGGCGTCGTCGATTCCGGCGGCGCGGGACTGCTCTGCATCGCGGAGGGCGTCCGCCGCGCTTACCGCGGCGAGCCTGCCGCAGCTGCGGCGCAGCAGACGCCGCCGGACCGCGCCGGGATCGACTACAGCTTATTTGACGAAAACAGCGTGATGCGCTACGGCTACTGCACGGAGCTGCTGCTCCGTCTCCAGCGCGCCAAGTGCGATATCGACGCTTTTTCCATAGACGCGCTCATCGCGTTTTTGCAGAGCATCGGCTCCTCCGTCGTCGCGTTCCGCAGCGGCACGATGGTGAAGGTCCACGTCCACACGATGACGCCGGACCGCGTGCTGGCGCACTGCCAACAGTACGGCGAATTTCTCACCGTGAAGATCGAGAACATGACGCTGCAGCACAGCGGCACGGAGCTGCCGGACCTCCCGGCGGAGACCGCGCCCGCGCCGCGCCGCCGCTGCGGGATCGTCGCCGCCGCCTGCGGCGCGGGCGTGCAGGCGGCGCTGCGCACGCTGGGCGCGGACGCCGTGATCGACGGCGGGCAGTGCCATAACCCCTCCGCGGAGGACTTTGTCCGCGCGGCGGAGTCGGTGAACGCGGACACGGTGTTCCTGCTGCCGGACAACGGCAACGCCGTGCTCGCCGCGCGGCAGGCGGCGGCGCTCTGCGCCGGACGGGACGTCCGGGTGCTCCCGGCGAAAAGCCTCGGCGAGGGCTGGGCGGCGCTCGCCATGTGGGACCCGGACGCGCGGGATGTCGACGCGCTCGAAAGCGCGCTCACGGAGGCGATGGAGGGCGTCCGGACGATCGAGCTCTCCCGCGCCGTGCGCGACGCGGACCTGGACGGTCTCGCCGTCCGCGCCGGGGACTGTCTCGCCGCGGAGGGCCACCGCGCGCTCGCGGCGGGGTCCGACCCCGCGGAGACGCTGCTCGCCGCCGCGAAAACGCTCGACTGGCAGCGCCACGAGGCGGTGATCTTAGTCCGCGGCGCCGGCGGAAGCGCGGAGGAGAGCGAGCGCATCGCCGCCGCGCTGCGCACGCTGCGCCGCGGGCTGGAGGTCTACCCCGTGGACGGCGGGCAGGATATCTACAGCTATATTTTGATCGCAGAATAAAAGAAAAGGAGCATCAGCCCAAATGGAGCAGACGAACGGGAAAATTTTTCAGAACGCGGACTTCACCCCGGAGATGAAGGCGACGCACACCATTCTGGCGCCGGACATTTTCCCGATGCACATGGACCTGCTCCGCGGCATTTTCCGGATGTACGGCTACAGGCTGGACGTTCTGCACTACGAGGGCAGGCAGGTCATCGACGTCGGGCTGAAATACGTCCACAACGACATGTGCTACCCCGCCATCTGCACCATCGGTCAGCAGCTCTACGCGCTCCAGTGCGGGGACTACGACGTACATAAGGTGGCGCTCATCCAGTTCCAGACCGGCGGCGGCTGCCGCGCCTCGAACTATATCTGGATGCTGCGCAAGGCGCTGCACAATATGGATATGGACTTTGTGCCGGTCATCTCGCTCTCGTTTTCCCGCGTGGAGCGCTCCAGCGGCTTTTCCATCACGCCGGGAATGATCGCAAAGGGTCTCATGGCGCTCATTTACGGCGACATGCTGATGCTGCTGCGCAATCAGGTGCAGCCCTATGAGGCGCATCCCGGCGCTGCGCAGGCGGTCGTGGACAAGTGGAACGCGGAGCTGCTGCGCCAGTTTTCGCGCAACCGCGGGCTGCTCGCGCGCGACCGGCGGCGCAATCTGCACGCGATGGCGGCGGACTTCGCCGCCGTGGAGCGCCGGGACGTAAAGCGCATCAAGGTCGGCATCGTGGGCGAGATCTACGTGAAGTATTCCCAGTTCGGCAACAACGGGCTGGAGGCGTTTTTGGCCTCGCAGGGCTGCGAGGTGATGGTCCCCGGCGTCATCGGCTTCTTTCAGGCGATGTTTGATAACCGCGAGACCGATTACCGGCTCTACGGCGGGTCCTACGGCAAAAAGATCGTCGCGCGGCTCGGCGCGTGGGCGGCGCGGCGCATGGAGCGCGAGCTGCTGGACACGCTGCGCGAATATCCGCAGTTCACCGCCCCCTCCCCCTTCGCGCATATCCGCGAGCTGGGCGACAGGGTGATCGGCAGAGGCGTCAAGATGGGCGAGGGCTGGCTTTTGCCCGCGGAGATCGCGGAGCTCATCGAAAACGGCTATAGCAACGTCATCTGCGCCCAGCCCTTCGGCTGTCTGCCGAACCACATCGTCGGCAAGGGCACGATCCGCACGCTGCGCGAGCTCTACCCGGAGGCGAACATCTGCCCCGTGGACTATGACTCCGGCGCTTCGCGCGTCAATCAGGAAAACCGCATCAAGCTGATGCTCGCGGTCGCAAAGGAAAAGGAGGAGGTCTGCGTATGAAGCGGCTCGGACTGGATATCGGCTCCACCACGGTCAAATGCGTCGTGGCGGACGAGGCGCAGAACATTCTCTTCTGCCGCTATGAGCGCCACCTCTCGCGCATTCAGGCATCGAGCGCGGCGCTGCTCGGCGAAGCGGCGGCGCGCTTTCCCGGCGAGGAAATGCTCTTCGCCATGTCCGGCTCGGCGGGCATGGGCATGGCTGCCGACCTCGCGCTGCCCTTCGTGCAGGAGGTCTACGCCACGCGCACGGCGGTCACGCGGCTCCACCCGGAGACGGACGTCGCCGTGGAGCTCGGCGGCGAGGATGCGAAGATCCTGTTCCTCACCGGCGGGCTGGAGGTGCGCATGAACGGCACCTGCGCCGGCGGCACGGGCGCGTTTATCGACCAGATGACGGCGCTGATGAACATCGCGCCGGACGAGCTGGACGGTCTCGCCGCACAGCATGAAAAGCTCTACACCATCGCCTCGCGCTGCGGCGTGTTCGCGAAATCGGACATCCAGCCGCTCATCAATCAGGGCGCGAAGCGCGCCGACGTTGCCGCGAGCATCTTTTACGCCGTCGTGAACCAGACGGTCGCGGGGCTCGCGCAGGGGCGCGAGATCGGCGGGAACGTGCTCTATCTCGGCGGACCGCTGACCTTTTTCTCCCAGCTGCGCGCCGCGTTCGACGACGTGCTCGCGGTGGGCGGGCTCTGCCCGGAAAATTCGCTTTATTACGTCGCGCTCGGCGCGGCGCTCTCGCCCTCCGCGGCGGCGGAGGACCTCCCCGCGCTCGCCGCGCGCCTCGCCGCTTACGAGCCGACGGCGGGCTACGAGGGCTGCCGCCCGCTTTTCACCTCCCCGGAGGAATACGCCGCCTTCCGCGCGCGCCACGAGGCGGACTCTGCGCATATCCGCACGCTGACGGAGCCGGCGGAGACCATGTATCTCGGCATCGACGCCGGGTCCACGACCGTGAAGGCGCTGCTCTGCGACGCCGACGGCGCCATTTTCCGCCCGTTTTACACGCCGAACAGCGGCAACCCCGTCCCGCTCGTGCGGGACTATCTGCTCTCGCTTTACCGCGACTATCCCGCGCTGCATATCGCCGGCGCCGCCGTCACGGGCTACGGCGAGGACATCGTGAAAAGCGCGTTCCACGCCGACCTCGGCGTTGTCGAGACCGTCGCGCACTACACGGCGGCAAAGCGCTTCTGCCCGGACGTGGACTTCATCCTCGACATCGGCGGGCAGGACATCAAGTGCTTCCGCATCCGGAACGGCGCGGTGGACAGCATCTTCCTGAACGAAGCCTGCTCCTCCGGCTGCGGCTCGTTTTTGCAGACCTTCGCCGGGGTGCTGGGACTGACGCCGCCGGAATTTGCGGAAAAGGCGCTCTATGCCGACCGCCCCGTGGACCTCGGCTCGCGCTGCACCGTGTTCATGAACAGCTCCGTCAAGCAGGCGCAGAAGGACGGCGCGACGCTCGAAAACATCTCCGCCGGGCTCTCCATCAGCGTTGTGAAAAACGCGCTTTACAAGGTCATCCGCTGCTCCGGCGGCGACGCGCTCGGCAAAAACGTCGTCGTGCAGGGCGGCACGTTCCAGAACGACGCCGTGCTCCGCGCCTTTGAGCAGGAGATCGGCAGGGCGGTCATCCGCCCCGCCATCGCGGGACTGATGGGCGCTTACGGCGCGGCGCTTTACGCCGCGGAGCGCTGCGGCGGCGACCGCGCGAGCACGCTGCTGGACCGCGCGGCGCTGGAGGGCTTTACGCATGAGGTGAAAGCCGTCACCTGCTCCGGCTGCGGCAACCGCTGCCGCCTGACCGTGAACCGCTTTTCCGGCGGCACGACCTTCATCGCAGGAAACCGCTGCTCCCGTCCCCTCGGCAAAGCCGCCGCGGGGGAGACGCGGAACCTTTACGCCTATAAAAACGAGCTGCTCGCCCGCTACCGCGAAAGCCGGCGCGACCCCGGCAAAAAGACGCTCGGCATCCCGATGGGGCTGAACATGTATGAGCTGCTCCCCTTCTGGCACACGATGCTGACGGCACTCGGCTTCAACGTTGTCGTCTCGCCCGTCAGCAGCCACGAGCTTTACCGCAGCGGTCAGCACACCATCCCCTCGGACACGGCGTGCTACCCCGCGAAGCTGCTCCATGGCCACGTCGAGGCGCTGCTCGCCGCGGGCGTGGACGGCGTATTCTACCCCAGCATGTCCTATAATCTGGACGAGGGGCTCGGCGCGAACCACTATAACTGCCCCGTCGTCGCCTATTACCCGGAGGTCATCGGCGCGAACGTCGGCGGACTGAAAAGCGTCGACTATTTCGGCGACTTCATCGGTCTGCACGACCGGAAGGAGTTCCCGCCCCACTTCCGCCGCATGATGGCGGCGCACGGCTATGATTTTTCACTGAAGCAGGTAAAGGACGCCGCCGCGCTCGCTTACGCGGCTTATGACGGCTACCTCGCCGCCGTGCGCGCGAAGGGCGCGGAATATCTCGCCGCGGCGGAGCGGGAGGGCACGCCCGTCATCGTCCTCGCGGGCAGACCCTACCACATCGACCCGGAGATCTGCCACGGCATCGACCGGCTGCTCGGCGAGCTCGGCGCGGTCGTCGTCTCGGAGGACGCGGTGAGCTCCCTCGTGCCGGAAAAGCTGGACACGACGGTGCTGAACCAGTGGACCTATCACGCGCGGCTCTACGCCGCGGCGCGCTATGTCGCCGAGGCGCCGAAAAACGTCAATCTCGTCCAGCTCGTCTCCTTCGGCTGCGGCGTGGACGCCGTTACGACGGACGAGGTCCGCGCGCTCACGGAACAGCACGGCAAGCCCTATACCCAGATCAAGATCGACGAGATCACGAATCTCGGCGCGGTGCGCATCCGCCTGCGCAGCCTGTTCGCCTTTGTCGGCGGGGAGGAGAAGCCATGACGCTGCCGCTGCTCTGTCTTGCCGCCGCGCTCGCCGGCTATCTGCTCGGCGGCGTGAACCCCGCCATCGTGCTCTCCCGCGCCGTTTACCACGAGGACATCCGCACGCGCGGGAGCGGCAATCCCGGCTTTACGAACTTCAAGCGCGTTTACCCCGGCGCGGTCGCGTGGCTCGTCCTCGCGCTCGACATTGCGAAAACGGCGCTGCCCGTCTGGGCGTTCTCCGCGCTCTTCCGCCGCCTGTTCTCGCTCGGACAGCTCGGCGCGGCGCTGACCGGCTTTTGCTGCATGCTGGGCCACGCTTACCCGGTCTGGTACCGCTTCCGCGGCGGCAAGAGCTTCATCGCCTGCTTCGCCACGGTCTGGTTCGTGGACTGGCGCGTCGGGCTCTGTTATCTCGGCGTCGCCGCCGTGCTGCTCGCCGCGACGCGCATCATGTCCCTCGCCTCCGTCGCCGCGGCAGCGAGCTACCCGGTCTCGCTCGCGCTCTTCGGCTTCGCGCCGTGGACCGTGGAGCTCCTCGCCCTCGCCTCCGCCGCGCTCGTCATCTGGCGTCACCGCGCGAACCTGCGGCGCATCACCGCCGGAACGGAGCCGCGCTTTTCGCTGCACAGCTGCGGAGCCCATTGACAGCGCGCAGGAGATATGCTATAATGAAACCGCCCTTGAGGGGGTAGTCGGCAGAGGAAGCGCGTCCTCTGTGTCACTGCCAACATACACGGAAACTCCTCGGATTTCTGGCGTGAATGAAATGACCAGACTCATCGGCAGGCGCCTTGCCTGTCCCATGCGTCTGGTCTTTTTGCATCCCCGGACACTTCGCAAAGCGCCGGAAAAATCATCCGTCAAAAAGGAAAGGAGAAGCCAAAAATGGAAGAACAACAACGCGCCCCCGCCGCCGCGCGCCGCGGAAGTGGCTCTGGCTCATCCCCGCCGTGCTGCTGCTCGCCGTGCTGCTGCTCGACTCGTTTTACACGCTGAAGGAGGACCAGTTCGCGGTCATCACCACCTTCGGCCGCCCGACGACCGTCAGCGCCTCCGGCCTGCAGCTGAAGCTGCCCTTCATCCAGCGCGTGAAGAAGGTCAGCAAGAGCGTGCAGGGCTTCCCCCTCGGCTACCGCGTCGGGAGCAGCGCCTCCTACGAGGAGGAGTCGCTCATGATCACCTATGACTACAACTTCGTCAACGTGGATTTTTACGTCGAATACCGTGGACCCGGTAAAGTATGACCTCACCGTCAGCGACGTCATCACCGCGGACAAAAAGTCCATGGTGGCGGACAGCTTCGTGCTCTGGGAGATCTCCGACCCGCTGCGGTTTATCCAGACCCTCTCCGGCAGCGTCGCGAACGCGGAGTACCGCATCGACACGATCGTTTATAACAGTCTCAAGACCGTCATCAGCTCCATGAAGCAGGAGGACGTCATCTCCGGGCGCGACGGCGAGCTCGCCGCGCAGATCTTGGAGAACGTCGGCGACAAGTTCAGCGAATACGGCATCACGGTCTTCGCCATCGAGACCAAGCGCATCGACCTGCCGGACGAGAACAAATCCGCCGTCTACGAGCGCATGATCTCCGAGCGCGAGAACATCGCCGCACGCTATGTCGCCGAGGGCGAGGCGGAGTATATGCGCATCCTCTCCGCCGCCTACGACACGCCGGAGGAGGCGGACTTTTACGAGTTCCTCCGCGCGCTCGACATGGCGGAGACCGCCCTCGCCGGCGGGAACAAGACCCTCGTCGTCTCCGCCGACTCCCCGATCGCCAAGGTGTTCGCGGGGAATTTTGAGTAAAGCCGAAAAGAGAGACCGCCTTCGGCGGTCTCTCTTTTCATAGCCTGTCAAAACCCGCTGTGTTTTTTGCTTAAAAATACAGCTTTCCGAACTTCTCCTCCAGATAATCGAGGAAGCAGTTCACGTTAAGCCCCTCGCCGGTGATGGCGCGGATCCATTCGTCGGGGGTGGTGATGGAGGCGATGGAGAACACGTGCTCGGTCAGCCAGTCGCGGATGGGCAGCAGGTCGCCGCGCTCCACGGCGGCGAAAACGTCGAAGTCCCGCTCCATCGTGCGCAGGATCTGCACGCCGTAGGCGCTGCCGAGGGCATAGGACGGGAAATAACCGTAATTGCCGCTCCAGTGGACATCCTGTAGGCAGCCCTGCGCGTCGTCCGGGACGTCGAGTCCGAGGTACTCCTTATACTTCGCGTTCCAGAGCGCCGGGACCTCGTCCACGGTGATCTCGCCGTTGACGAAGGCTTTTTCCAGCTCGTAGCGGATGAGGATGTGGAGGCAGTAAGTCAGCTCGTCGGCGTCGCAGCGGATAAGACCGGGGCGCGCGATGTTGACCGCCTCATAGAGCTCGCGCTCGCTGACGTCGGCGAAGGTGTCGCCCGTCACCTCGCGCAGCTTGGGGTGGACAAAGCGGATGAACGCCTCGCTCCTGCCGATGAGGTTTTCGTAAAAGCGGGAGATGCACTCGTGCATGGCGCTCGTCATGCCGTCCGCGGCGTGCTCGCGGTAAAACTCCTCCGGCTCGTTCTGCATAAAGAGCGCATGCCCGCCCTCGTGGAGCGTGGTGAAGATGTTGGAGATGAAGTTTTCCTCATAGTAATGCGTCGTGACGCGCACGTCGTGGGGTCCAAAGTTCGTCGTGAAGGGGTGCTCCGTCGTCATGAGCACGAGCGCCTTCGGGCGCAGTCCCTCCAGCTCCAGGAGGTACTTGGAAAACGCCTCCTGCTGCGGAATGGGGCAGGGGCGGGTCAGGAAGTCTTCGCGGATGGGCTTGCCCTCGCGCCCGATGCGCGCTAAAAGCGGCACGATGCGCGCCTTGAGCGCGTCGAAAAAGGCATCGAGCTGTTCGATGGAGCCGCCCTTCTCGTAGTCGTCGAGGCAGGTGTCGTAATATGTCGCCTTTTTCTCGTCGCGCAGGCCGATATTCTGGCGCGTATAGCCGATGAGCGCAGCGAAGCTGTCGCGGAAGATACTGAAATCGCTCGCGTTTTTCGCCTCCAGCCACTTGGCGTAGGCGCGGTTGGACTCCAGCTGCATCTCGTGGTCGAGCTCCGCGGGGATGTTTTTGACCTTTTTCCAGTGGTCCCAGAGCTGCTCCACGACCTTTTTCTGCACCATCGTCAGCCCCTCGCCGTCCGCGTGCAGCTCCGTCAGGAGGCGTTCATAGGTCTTAGAGTGCATCAGCTTATAATACTGCCTGCCGATCTCCG
Organism: Pseudobutyrivibrio sp.; assembly: GCA_963605115.1. GTDB lineage: Bacteria > Bacillota > Clostridia > Oscillospirales > Oscillospiraceae > SVKR01. The sequence continues at coordinate 14,133 of CAVCTM010000031.1, forward strand.
CCATGTCCTGCCCCGCCTGCTCCATGCCCTCCTCCGGCACACAGCAGCTCATGTCGAAGCTCAGCTTACCGATCGTGCGGGCATAGACCGCCGCCTCGTCCAGAATTTTGTGCAGCCGGGCAAATTTCTGCCTGTTCGTCATAAAAAGATGTCCTCCTCGGTATGCGTTTGCGCCATTATACCACCCGACGCCCCGCGCTTCAAGCCGCCCCGCGCAAAAAATGCGGATTTTCCGAAAAAACGCTTGACATTTTCCGCGCGCTTTGGTACAATGATTCTCGCTGGTGACAAAATGGACGATTGGCGCAGCTGGTAGCGCATCCGCTTGACGTGCGGGAGGTCACAAGTTCGAGTCTTGTATCGTCCACCATAGAACTGCGGTCCTGCAACGGGACCGCAGTTTTTTTCGTGCCCAAAACAGAGCGGACTCGAACTTGTGACCCGTGCGAAGCACGTTGAGCGCGGCATCTGCCGCGCGGATCGGCGGCGGATGCCGGTCGCGAAGCGGCAGGCCATCCGCAAGTTCGAGTCTTGTATCGTCCACCACAGAACTGCGGTCCTGCAACGGGACCGCAGTTTTTTATATACTCTGCCTGAACATTCCCCCTATTTTGTGCAAATTTCCGGTTGACAATTTCCCGCAAAGTTCTTATACTTTAGCCATCAATATTTCTTGACGGAGAATAAGCCTTTATGACCAAGATTTTTGTGCCCTATTATTTCTACTTTACTATGTCCGCGTAGTAAGGCTGGTTTGTGGTGCAAAAATACGTTCGGTAAAAGGAATGTTTTCGTGCGGCACAGGGTTAGCCTGTGCCGCATTTTTTATTTTCCGCAAAAAGCAGAAGGAGAACGCATTATGATCGTTGTATTAAAGCACGGCGTCGCGCAGGACAAGCGCGACCAGCTCATCGACTGGCTGAAAAGTCAGGGGCTCAACATCCACATCTCCGAGGGGATGTACCAGACCGTTCTCGGTCTCGTGGGCGACACGACGCGCGTGGATATGGACCTCATCGGCAGTCTCGGCATCGTGGACTCCGTGACGCGCGTGACGGAGCCGTTCAAGTGCTGCAACCGCAAGTTTCACCCGGACGACACGGTCGTGGACGTCAGCGGCGTTCCGGTCGGCGGCGGGCATTTCGCCATGATCGCGGGTCCCTGCTCCGTGGAGAGCGAGGAGCAGATCGTCGGCATCGCGCAGGCGGTGAAGGCGGCGGGCGCAAACCTGCTCCGCGGCGGCGCGTTCAAGCCGCGCACCTCGCCCTACGACTTTCAGGGGCTGAAGGCGCAGGGGCTGGAGCTGCTCAAGATCGCCCGGCGGGAGACCGGACTGCCCATCGTCACGGAGATCATGGGCATGGAGCATCTGCCGCTTTTCGAGGACGTGGACCTCATTCAGGTCGGCGCGCGGAATATGCAGAACTTTGATCTTCTGAAGGAGCTGGGGCGCCAGCCCAAGCCCATTTTGCTCAAGCGCGGTCTCGCCAGCACGCTCAAGGAGCTGCTGATGAGCGCCGAATACATCATGGCGGGCGGCAACGAGCAGGTCATCCTCTGCGAGCGCGGCATCCGCACCTTTGACGACTACACGCGCAACACGCTGGACCTCGCGGTCGTGCCCATGCTCCACGAGCTGACCCACCTGCCCGTCATCGTGGACCCCAGCCACGCGACCGGCATCGCCCGCCTCGTGCCGCCGACGGCGCTCGCGGCGACCGCCGCGGGAGCGGACGGTCTCATCATCGAGGTGCACAACGACCCCATCCACGCCCTCTGCGACGGTGCGCAGAGCCTGCGCCCGGAGGAGTATGAGGCGCTCGCAAAGCGCGTCGGCGCCGTGCGGGAGGTGCTCGCGTGAGCACCGTCGGCATTGTCGGTCTTGGGCTGATCGGCGGCTCCTTTGCCAAGGCTTACCGCGAAGCCGGCTGGCGGGTGCTCGCCCACGACATTGACCGCAGCACGCTGGAGTTCGCCGCGCTGAGCGGCGCAATAAACGGCGCGCTGACGGCGGAAGCGCTCGCGGACTGCGACCTCATACTGCTCTCGGCTTACCCCGCCGCCTCCGTCGATTATTTCCGCGAAATGGCGGGGTTTATCGGGCAAAAGCCCGTCGTTGTCGACTGCTGCGGGACAAAGCGCGTCGTCTGCGCCGCCTGCTTCCCCATCGCGGCGGAGCACGGCGTCACCTTTGTGGGCGGGCACCCCATGGCGGGCACGCATAATTCCGGCTTCAAATATTCCCGCGCAAATCTCTACCGCGGCGCGCCGATGGTGCTCGTACCGCCCGACCGGGACGACATCGCGCTTTTGGACCGTGTGAAAACGCTGCTCGCCCCGGCGGGCTTCGGGCGCTATTCCGTCACGACCGCGGAGGAACATGACGCGATGATCGCCTTCACCTCCCAGCTTGCCCACATCGTCTCCAACGCCTATATCAAAAGCCCGGCGGCGACGGCGCACAAGGGCTTTTCCGCCGGGAGCTACAAGGACCTCACGCGCGTCGCGTGGCTGGAGCCGAACATGTGGTCGGAGCTTTTTCTCGAAAACCGCGACTATCTGCTCGCGGAGCTCGATCATCTGATGCAGAGCCTCTCGGAATACCGCGCCGCGATCGCCGCGGACGACCGGGCGGAGCTCGTGCGGCTGCTCGACGAGGGCAGGCGGCGCAAGGCGGAGGTGGACGGGCGATGACCGCGATCCACGTTAACGCCTCACGGAGCTACGACGTGCTGATCCGCCGCGGGCTGCTGGAGGAAGCCGGGGCGCGCATCGCCGCCGTCTCCGCCGGGCGCACCGCCGCCGTCATCTCCGACACGAACGTCCTCCCTCTTTACGGCGCGCGGCTTTGCGAAAGCCTTAAAAATGCGGGCTTCCGCGTCGTCACCCACGCCGTCCCCGCCGGGGAAGCGAGCAAGGACCTCGCCCATTACGGCGCGCTGCTCGCCTTTCTCGGCGAGAGCGGCTTAACGCGCAGCGACACGGTCGTCGCACTCGGCGGCGGCGTCGTGGGCGACCTTGCGGGCTTCGCCGCGGCGACGTATCAGCGCGGCGTCGGCTTCGTGCAGGTGCCGACGACGCTGCTCGCGGCGGTGGACTCCTCCGTCGGCGGCAAGACCGCCATCGACCTGCCGACCGGGAAGAATCAGGCGGGCTGCTTTTATCAGCCGGGTCTCGTCCTCTGCGACATAGACACGCTCGCCACGCTCCCGGAACGCGAATACCGCTGCGGCTGCGGCGAGGTCATCAAATACGGCATGCTCTACGACGCCGCGTTTTTCTCTTCCCTGCGCCGGACGCCGGTGCGGGAGCAGCTCGAAGCCGTCATCGCCGCCTGCGTGGGGTATAAGCGCCGCGTGGTCGCGGCGGACGAGTTCGACACCGGGGCGCGGCAAATGCTGAACCTCGGCCACACCTTCGGTCACGCGATCGAGGCGTGCAGCGGCCTTGCCGTGCCCCACGGCTGCGCCGTCGCCGCGGGGATGACGCTCGTCACCCGCGCGGCGGTGAAGCGCGGGCTCTGCGCCCCGGAGGCGCTGGACGCGCTGCTGGGCATTCTGGAGGAATATGGGCTCCCGACAGGGACCGAATACCCCGCGGACGCGCTCGCCGCCGCCGCGATGACGGACAAAAAGCGCGCGGGCGGCAGCGTGAACCTCATCGTGCCGGAGGCGGTCGGCAGCTGCCGCATCCTGCCGGTGCCGGCGGCGGAGATCGCCGGCTGGCTGCGGGACGGAGGTGCGGCATGACGACGACCATCACGTCCGGCGCGCGGAGCGGCTGCGTGACCGTTCCGGCGTCGAAATCCGAGGCGCACCGCCTGCTCATCTGCGCCGCGCTGGGCGCGGAACCGGTCGAGCTGCTCTGCGGCGGCGCTTCCGCGGACATTCTGGCGACCGCCGCGTGCTTAAACGCGCTGGGCGCGGACATCCGGCAGAGCTCGCCGGACCGCTTTTCCGTAAAGCCATGGGACGCTGTTCCCGGCGATGAAGCCCGTCTCCCCTGCGGGGAGAGCGGCTCCACACTGCGCTTTCTGCTGCCGCTCGTCGGCGCGCTGGGCGCACGGGCGGTCTTCGAGATGCAGGGCAGGCTCCCGGAGCGGCCCCTCGCGCCGCTGGACACGGTGCTGCGCGGGCACGGGATGCGCATTGAGCGCCGCGGCGCGCTCCTCCACTGCGCCGGGCAGCTCACGCCGGGCGAGTTTTCGCTCCCCGGCAACGTCTCCTCGCAGTATATCTCCGGGCTTCTGATGGCGCTGCCGCGCTTGGGCGGCGACAGCGTGCTGACCGTCACGGGACCGCTGGAATCGGCGGGCTACGTCGCCATGACGGAGGCTGCGCTCCGCGCCGCGGGCATTGCCTTTGAACGGCAGGGGCAGACGTGGCGCATCCCCGGCGGGCAGGTCTGCCGCCTTCCGGCGGAAAAGCGCGTGGAGGGCGACTGGTCCGGCGCGGCGTTTTTCCTCTGCGCCGGGGCGCTCTCGCCGGAGGGCGTAACGGTCCGCGGGCTCTCGCTCTCCTCCGCGCAGGGCGACCGCGCCGTGCTGGACATCCTGCGCGCCTTCGGCGCGGAGATCGATGCGGCGGCGGACGCCGTTACCGTCCGGCGCGGCGCGCTCCGCGGCGTCACGGTCGACGCCGGGCCCATCCCGGACCTCATCCCGGTCCTCAGCGTCGTCGCCGCCGTTTCCGCGGGCGAGACGCGCATTGAAAACGCCGGACGGCTCCGCCTGAAGGAGTCCGACCGGCTGAAGAGCACCGCCGCGATGCTCCGCGCCCTCGGCGGGCGCGTCACGGAGCTCGAAAACGGGCTCGTCATCGAAGGGCGAGACGCGCTGGACGGCGGGACCGCCGACCCTTGGCGCGACCACCGCATCGCAATGGCAGCCGCCGTCGCCGCGACGGTCAGTACCGCGCCCGTCACGATCCCGGACAGCGAGTGCGCCGCGAAATCCTACCCCCGCTTCTGGGACGATTTTCAGCAATTGAAGGGAGGCTCGGCATGAGCAGCAGCTACGGAGAAAATCTGCGCATCACCATTTTCGGTCAGTCCCATGCGCCCGCCGTCGGCGTTACGATGGAGGGCATTCCCGCCGGGGAGCCGGTGGACACGGAAGCGCTCCGGCGCTTTCTGGACCGCCGCGCGCCGGGACGGAACGACTGGTCCACCCCGCGGCGCGAGGAGGATGCGCCGGAGATCCTCTGCGGTCTTGTGAGCGGCGTCACCTGCGGCGCGCCGCTCACGGCAGTCATCCGCAACGGGAATACCCGCTCCGGCGACTACGCCGCCCTGCGGCGCACCCCGCGGCCGGGGCACGCCGACTACACCGCGGAGGTCAAGTACTTCGGCGCGCAGGACGCCGCCGGGGGCGGACATTTTTCCGGGCGGCTCACCGCGCCGCTCTGCATCGCGGGCGGGATCTGCCTCCAGCTTTTGTCGCGCGAGGGCATCGCGGTCATCAGCCGCATCGCCGCCATCGCCGGCGTGGAGGACGAGGGCGCGCTGACAGTCTCCACCGCGGAGAAGCCCTTCCCCACCGTCAGCGACGCGCGGGGCGGGCAGATGCGCGCCGCCATCGCCGCGGCGCGCGCCGAGGGCGACAGCGTCGGCGGCATCATCGAGTGCACCGTGCTGGGTCTTCCCGCCGGGCTCGGCGACCCGATGTTCGGCGGCATGGAAAACCGCATTGCCGCCGCCGTATTCGGCATCCCCGCCGTCAAGGGCATCGAGTTCGGCGCGGGCTTTGCCGCCGCCGCGCTGCGCGGCAGCGAGAATAACGACGCCTTTGCCGTGGAAAACGGAAAGATCGTTACGGAGACGAACCGCTGCGGCGGCATTTTAGGCGGCATCACGGACGGCATGCCGCTCACTTTCCGCGCGGCGGTCAAGCCGACGCCCTCCATCGCCCGCGCCCAGCGCACGGTCGATCTGGACACGCTGGAGCGCGCGGAAATCCGCATCGCGGGCCGCCACGACCCCTGCATCGTGCCCCGCGCCGTCCCCTGCATCGAAGCTGCGGCGGCGATCGCCGTTTATGACGCGCTGCTCGCGCGCAGAAAGGAAAGGAGATAAAGGTTGAAACATTGTAACCTAAGCACCATTTTCAAAAGGGCGCAAAAGAACAAG
>CAVCTM010000032.1:0-19466 GCA_963605115.1 Pseudobutyrivibrio sp.
AGGAATATCTGATCGACAACATGGGGACACGGAGGAGCCATGTGCTGGGCGAGGGCGACTTTGAGAATATCTACTATCTGAACGGGAATTACACGTCCATGACCGGAACGCTGTTCCAGCCGAAGGAGTATAACAATTCCAAATACGACGGACCCTATGCGTTCGATTATCTCTACAGAAGAACGTTCCGGGTCTACGGAGACGGCCGGCTGCTCTATGAAGCAACCATGACCGGCGGCGTTTTTCCGGTCGACTTCAACATCGACCTGACCGGCGTTCTGGAGCTGCGTGTTACCATGAGCACCGGCGATTACGCGCATGGAAAGCTCTGCGAGGTCGCCCTCTGGACCTGAGAGACAAGACGAAAAACAGCCCGGACTTTCGTGTCCGGGCTGTTTTGCCGAGAGTATCAAAAAACCTGCAAGCTGCGGTTTTAAAGGCTCCCCTGTGCAAGGGGAGCTGGCGCGAAGCGCCTGAGGGGTTGTTACCAAGCTTCCGAAAACGCCGAGCTTAGATGTTACGGAAGCTTACAACCCTCCAGTCAGCCTTCGGCTGACAGCCTCCCTTGCACAGGGAGGCCTTTAAATTTGTGCGGCTTCGCCGCGTTGATAGGACTTTTTTGACAGACTGAGCCCGGACACGAAAGTGTCCGGGCTGTTTTGCCTTTTTCTTACCCCAGCGGCAGCGTGACGGTGATCGTCGTGCCCTTGCCGGGGGTGCTTTGGAGGGTCACTTTGCCGCCGTGGTAGGCGGCGGCGTGCTTGACGATGGAGAGACCGAGTCCGGTGCCGCCGGCGGCTTTGGAGCGGCTTTTATCCACGCGGTAAAAGCGCTCGAAGATGCGCTCTTGCTCCTCCGGTGCGACGCCGACGCCCGTGTCGCTCACGCGCAGGACGGCGTTTTTGCCCTCCGCGGCGACCTCGACGCGCACCTTGCCGCCGGGGACGTTATACTTTATGGCGTTGTCGCAGAGGTTATAGAGGATCTCATAGAGCAGCCGCCGCACGCCGTCGACCTCCGTGACCTCGCCGGAGACCGTGAGCTCCACCTGCCGCTCCGCGGCGGCGGGGGCGAGGTCTGCCGCCGCCTCCTGCGCGAGCGAGAGCAGCTCCACGCGCTCGCGCGGCATGGGGACGCCCTCGTCGAGCTGGCTGAGGCGGATGATATCGCCGACGAGCGCGACAAGGCGCTGCGCCTCGGCGCGGATATGACCGAGAAAGCGCGGCTGATCCTCCGGCTGCACCATGCCGTTTTCGAGCAGCTCCGCCGAGCCGATGATGCCCTGAAGCGGGGTCTTGAGCTCGTGGGAGACGTTCGCGGTGAACTCCCGGCGCAGCCGCTCGGCGTCCTCGCGCTCCGTGTCGTCGAAGCTGAGGATCACGCTGCCGCCGGACTCGATGCGGCTGACGTCCAGCCGGTAAACGCGCCCGCCGCGGCGCAGCTGGGTGCTGGCGTGGCCCTCCGCGGCGGCGGTGTGCAGCGCTTCGCTGAGGGCGGGGGCGCGCTCAATGCTGAGCAGGTCGCGCCCGGCGCAGTTATCGTCCTCCGCGCCGAAGAGCCGCCGCGCGGCGGGGTTGATGCTGAGGATGCAGCCATGCTCGTCGAGCAGAACGAGCCCCTCGCGCATGCTGGCGGTGATCTGGGCAAACTCGTCCGACCGGCGGCGCAGCTCCGACAGGTGGGCGTCGATGCTCTGCCGCTGGTGCTCCAGACGGCGCAGCAGGGGCGCGAGCTCCGGATAGGTGTCGTTTTCGAGCGGGTGCTCCAGATCGAGCGCGTTCAGCGGCTCCGTGATCTTCCGGCTGAGCCGCCCGGCGAGCAGCGCGGAGAGCACGAGCGCGATCACCAGCACGATGAGCAGCGGCTGGAGCGTTCCGAAGGCGAGCGTCGCCGCCGTTTCGCGGCTGACGGAGATGCGCAGCACCGTGCCGTCCGGGAGGCGGCGGGCGCAGTAAATGGTGCGCTCAAGCAGCGTGTCGGAATAGCGGATGGTCTTGCCCTCGCCGAGCGCGAGCGCCTCGCGGATCTCCTCGCGTTCGGCGTGGTTTTCGAGCGTCTCCGCGTCCGTGACCGTGTCGAAGAGCACCGCCCCGTCCGCACCGACCCATGTCAGGCGGCTGCGGTCGGCGTCGACGGCGCGCAGATAGTCCGCGCCCTCGCGCTCCACGCCCGCGGCGGCGAGCGCGAGCTGGTCGCCGAGCTCCTGCTCCTGAACGCCGGCAAAATAGTCGTAAAGGAATGCGAGCAATATCACGAGGCTCGCCGCGAGCACCGCCGCCGCGACGACGAAGATCGAGCGGAAAACGCGCCGCGTCATGACTGCGCCTCCAGTCGGTAGCCGACGCCGCGGACCGTTGCGATGAGCGCGCCCGCCGCGCCGAGCTTCTGGCGCAGGGTGCGGACATGCATATCCACCGTGCGCGATTCTCCATAGAAATCCGTGCCCCACACGCGCTCCATGAGCTGTTCGCGCGTGAACACCGTGTTCGGATGGGCGAGCAGCAGCTGCAAGAGCTCAAATTCCTTGCGCGTGAGCTCCACGCGCGCGCCGTCCGCCGTGACGGTGCGGCTCTCCGTGTCGAGCACGAGCGAGCCGGCGCGGAGCAGATGCGGCGTCTCCGCCGGGCGGCAGCGGCGCAGCACCGCCTTGACGCAGGAGACGAGCTCCATCACGCCGAAGGGCTTTGCGAGATAATAGTCCGCGCCGAGGTCCAGCCCGCGGATCTTGTCATACTCCGCGCCCTTCGCCGTCGCGAGCACGACGGGGATGGCGGCGAGGTCGGGCCGGGCGCGCATCCGGCGCAGCAGCTCCAGCCCGTCGATGCCTGGCAGCATCAGGTCCAGCACGACGAGCTCCGGCTTTTCCCCGCCTTGCAGCGCCTCCCAGAAGCTCGTGCCGTCGGCAAAGCCGACCGCCTCGAAGCCGGTCGAGCCGAGGGCGTAGACCTCGATATCGCGGATGGACGCATCGTCCTCCACACACCAGATCATATCCGGTCCTCCTTCTCGTGCTCGGTCTTGTGAACGCCGGTGATGGAAAAGATCACCCACTCGGCGATGTTCGTCGCGTGGTCGCCGATGCGCTCTAAATATTTTGCGATCATCAGAAGGTCGAGCGCATATTCGCCGTCGTTCGGGCACTCGGCGATGCGCGCGATGAGCTGCCCCTTCACGCGCAGGAAGCAGTCGTCCACCGTGTCGTCGTCCGCGATGACCTTCTCGGCGAGCGCGGTGTCGCGCCGGACGTAGGCGTCCACGCTCTCCGTTACCATACGGATGGCGGCGCGCGCCATCTCGCGCAGGTCCTCGGCGTTTTCCGCGGTGCGCCCGTCCAGGAAGCGGATGATCTCGGCGATGTCGTCCGCCTGATCGCCGATGCGCTCTAAGTCCGTGATCATCTTCAGCGCGGCGGAGATCTGGCGCAGGTCGCCGGCGACGGGCTGCTGCTGGAGCAGCAGCTTTAAGCAGAGCGACTCGATGCTCCGCTCGCGGCGGTCGATCTCGCTGTCCACGGGCGCAACGCGCGCGGCGAGCGCCGTGTCGCCGTCCGTCAGCGCCTTGGCTGCAAGGGCGATCGCCTCCTCGCAGAGCGCGCCCATCTCGATGAGCTCGCGGTTGAGCAGCGCGAGCTGCTCGTCAAAACGGCTTCTCATGATTTATCCGAACCTCCCCGTGATGTAATCCTCGGTGCGCTTGTCCGTCGGCTGGGAGAACAGCGTCTCCGTGTCGCCGCACTCGACGAGCTCGCCCAGCAGGAAGAACGCCGTCCGGTCAGAGATGCGCGCCGCCTGCTGCATGTTGTGGGTGACGATGACGATGGTGTAATCGCGCCGCAGCTCCATGGCGAGCTCCTCGATCTTGGAGGTGGAGATGGGGTCGAGCGCGCTGGTCGGCTCGTCCATCAGCAGCACCTTCGGACCGACGGCGAGCGCGCGGGCGATGCACAGCCGCTGCTGCTGACCGCCGGAGAGTCCGAGCGCGCTGCGCTTCAAGCGGTCCTTGACCTCGTCCCAGATCGCGGCGGAGCGCAGCGAGCGCTCCACGATCTCGTCGAGCTTTGCGCGGTTGCGGATGCCGTGGGTCCGCGGACCGTAGGCAACGTTGTCGTAAATGCTCATGGGGAAGGGGTTCGGCTTCTGGAACACCATGCCGATCTCGCGCCGCAGCTCGCTGACGTCCACGGTCTTGTCGAAGATGTCCTCCCCGCGGTAGCGCACGTCGCCGGTGATCTTTACGCCGGGGACGAGGTCGTTCATGCGGTCGAGCGTTTTGAGAAAGGTCGATTTTCCGCAGCCGGAGGGTCCGATGAGCGCGGTGATGGCGTGCTCCGGGATGTCGATGTTGATATTCTTCAGCGCCTGCTGCTTCCCATACCAGAGGCAGAGGTCGCGGACGGAGATAATGGGCTCGTTCACTGGTCGCGCCTCCTTTTGAAATACCGCCCGACGAGCGCGGCGGCGAGATTGATGAGCAGGGTGAGAACCATCAGCACGGCGGCGATGGCGAACGCCACGCCGAACTCGCCCTGCTCCTTGGCGTAGACATAAAGCGCCACGGTCAGCGTCGCGCCCGCGCTGTGCAGACCCGTCCAGAGGCCGTTTAAGGCGTGGGCGAAGCCCGCGGTGAAAAGCAGCGCGGCGCTCTCGCCCAGAATGCGCCCGACGGTGAGGATGCAGCCGGTGACAACGCCGTCGACGCAGCCGGGGAGCACGACCGTGTAGATCATGCGCCACTTGCCCGCGCCGAGACCGAGCGCGCCCTCGCGGTAGCTCTGCGGCACGGTCTTGAGGCTCTCCTGCGTGGTGCGCATGATGGTCGGCAGGTTCATGATGACGAGCGTCAGCGCGCCGGCGAAGAGGTTCGTGCCGTTTTTGCAGAAGATGATCATGCCGACGAGACCATAGATGATGGAGGGAATGCCCGAAAGCGTCTCCGCCGCGTATTCGATGGCGGCGGTGAGCCGGCGGGAGCGGGCGTATTCCGTCAGATAGACCGCCGCGCCGACGCCGAGCGGCAGCACGATCACGAGCGCGGCGAGCACGATGTAAAGCGTGTTCAGAATGTCCGGCAGAATGCCGATGGAGCCGGAGAGATAGCTCGGCGCGGTGCTGAGCAGCTCCCACGTGATGTTCGGCAGACCTTTGTACAGGATATATCCTATCAGAAACAGCACGAGAGCGCAAGTCAAAGCTGCGCCGAGTCCCATCAGCACCTTCATTCCTGCCGCCCAGAGCCGGCGGCGGGGGGACAGCTTTTTTGTCAGCATGGCGCGTCAGCCCTCCTTTTTGCGCTTGATGAAGAAATTCAGCGCGGCATTGATGAGCAGGATGAAGAGAAACAGCACGAGCGCGATGGAGAAAAGCGCCTGCCGCTGCAAGCCGCTGGAGTAGGACATCTCGCTCGCGACCGCGGTGGTGAGAAATTTCACGCTGCCGAACAGCGAGGGCATATTCGCCGCGTTTCCGGCGACCATCATGACCGCCATCGCCTCGCCGATGGCGCGGCCCACGCCGAGCACCACCGCCGCGGCGATGCCGCTCTTTGCCGCCGGGACGGACACGCGGAAATACGTCTCCGTCGGCGTGGCGCCGAGCGCGAGCGAGGCGTCCTCATAGTCGCGCGGCACCGCCTCCAGCGCCGTGACGGAGACCTTCACGATGCTCGGCAGCACCATCACGGCGAGGACCAGAATGGCGGCGAGCAGGCTCGCGCCGTCCGGCACGCCGAAGATCCTGCGGATGCCCGGCACGAGCACGAGCATGCCGACGAGACCGTAGACCACGCTCGGAATGCCCGCGAGCAGGCTGATGGCGTTTTCCACCACGCCGCGCAGCCGCGGCGGTGCCGCCTTTGCGAGATAGACCGCCGTGAAAAAACCGATGGGCACGCCGAGCACGAGCGCCCCGGCGGTGCCGTAAACGCTCGTGAGGATAAACGGCAGAATGCCGAACTGCGCCCCGGTCGTGGAGTTCGTGGAGTCCCAGACCGCGCCGAAAAGGAAGTTCGTGAGCCCGATCTCCCGGATCGCGGGAATGCCGGAGATCACGAGATAAACCGTGATGAGCAGCACGCAGCCGACCGTCACGAGACCGAGCACGAGGAACACGCCATGGATGATGGTCTCAAGCAGCCGGGAGCCGCTCAGCCAGACTCCCGGCTGGGAGAGTCTGGCTCCGTCCGCCTGCGGGCGCGCGCTCTGCGGGGCATTTACGGCAGACTGGAACACGCCGGCTTCGGCGTGTTCCAGTGCTTTCTTTCGGGCGCTCATGCCGCGCTCACCGCGCCGGCCTTGGCAATGATGTCCGCAGCGGCGGAGGAGGTGGCGTAGTCGAAGAACTTCTGCGCCGTGTCGGAGAGCGCGGTGCCCTCCTTCGTGACCAGCACGAACGGACGCTGGATGGCGTAGCTGCCGTCCTTGACGGTCGCCTCGGTCGGGGCGACGCCGCCGACGGAGAGCGCCTTCACGCTGTCCTTGACGGAGGCGAGGGAGGCATAGCCGACGGCGTTCGGGTTCTGGGACACGGTGGTGATGACGTCGCCGGTGCTCGTCAGCTCCTGACGGTATGCGCACTTGTCGGTCGTGCCGGTGATGGACTCAAAGCCGTCGCGCGTGCCGCTGCCCGCCTCGCGGCCGATGAGCACGATCTCGGCGTCCGCGCCGCCGACGTCCGCCCAGTTCGTGATCTCACCGGTGTAGATCGCGGCGATCTGCTCGATGCTGAGGTCGCTGACCGGGTTCTCCGGATTCACGATGATCGCGATGCCGTCGTAGGCGAGAACGGTCTCCTTCAGACCGGACTCCTTCTCCGCGTCCTTCAGCGCGCGGCTGGAAAGCCCGATGTCGCAGCGGCCCTCGCTGACCGCCTGGATGCCGGAGCCGGAGCCGGTGGGGTTATAGGTGAAGGTGACGCCCTTGTTCTCCGCCATAAACGACTCGCCCAGCGCGCCGATGACCTTTTCCATCGAGGTGGAGCCGTCCGTGGAGACGCTGCCGCCCGTCTTTGTCCCGCCGCAGCCGCCGAGCAGCCCCACGGCGAGGACCAGTACCAGTGCAAGACTCAAAACCTTTTTCATTTTGTGTATTCTCCTTTTTTTACATTTCGGATTTTCCTGACTACGGCTTTAGCTTACCCAACGCAGGTAAAATGCAAAAGCAGAGAAATGTAAAATCCATGTAAAATAGCCGCCCCCGGAGCCGGGAGCGGCTATCGCCTGCATGTGTTATTCGTCATCCATGGTGTAGAGGAGCTTTTCCTCCGCGGTCTTCGGCTTCAGCACGAGTCGGTTCCGGAAAAATCCGACCGCGTTCGCCGGGTCGAGCACCTCGTCGATGCTCTCGATGACGTCCGGGAGCGTTTCGCCGGAGTCGGGGCGGCGCTTTGCCCAGAGACTGAGCGCTTCGCGCGCGTCCCAGGGGACGATCATGCGCTTGGGCTGCTCGCGGCGGATGACGGCGGAGGGACACATCTCGCCGCAGTGGAGGCAGCGGGCGCTCTGCTCGCGGCAGAGGTCCTCCGCATAGCCGGTGCTGACCTCGCCGAAATCGCGGACCCGCTCCGCCGCGGGGCGGACAGGCGCGGGCGCGGAGCGCTTTTCGATGTGGCGGCGCACGGCGCGGTCCGGTGGCGTATAGGGGCGCTCGACGGCTTCACCGCGGAGGAAGCGGTCGACAGACTCCGCCGTCGCGTTGCCGACGGCGACGCAGGTGATGATGTTCGTCGTGCCGGTCAGCATGTCGCCGCCGGCGAAAACGCGCGGGTCTGTGGTCTGGTAAACGCTTTCCATCGCGACCTCGCCGCGCTCCGTCCGCGGCAGACCGGCGGGCAGCGCGCCCGTGCGCTGACCGATGGCGAGCAGCACGAGACCGGCGGGCAGGTGCAGCGAGACCTCCGGCGCATATTCCGGCGCATAGCGCCCCGCCGCGTCGCGCACGCGCAGACAGCGCACGCAGTCGACGCCGGTGACGGCGCCGTCCTCCGCCGTGAAGCGGGCAATGCCGTGACCGTTGTGGAACAAAACGCCCTCTTCGCGTGCCTCGGCGAGCTCGTCGTCCTGCGCGGGCATCTGTTCGCCCGCCGCGCCGTTTTCGCGTTCGGGGCAGACAAGGCGGACCTCCGGCGCACCGAGCCGCAGCGCGCTGCGCGCCGCGTCCATGGCGACGCTGCCGCCGCCGACCACGACAACGGGGACGCCGATGGGCTCCGCTTCTCCGGCATTTACGCGGCGGAGAAACTCCAGCGCCGTCTCGATGCCGCGGCTGCTGCCGCCCTCGGCGCGGATGCGCGCGCCCGTGTCCGCGCCCGCGGCGACGAACACGGCGTCGAACGCCGCCAGCTCCGCGAGGTCCGGGACGGGGTGGTTCGTTTCAAAGCGGATTCCAAGCGCGGCGAGCGCCGCGATCTCGCGGTCCAGCACGTCCTTCGGCAGACGGTAAGCGGGGATGCCGCAGCGCATCATGCCGCCGGGGAGCGCGCCGCGCTCGAACACCGTGACGCCGTGACCGCGCCGCCGCAGCGCATAGGCGCAGCTGAGCCCCGCGGGACCGGAGCCGACGACGGCGACGCGCCGCCCGGTCTCCGCCGCGGGCGCGGGGAGCGGCGTCTGCACGCGGTCGGCGAGGAAGCGCTTCACCTCGCGCACGGCGAGCGCGTCGTCGAAGCGGCCGCGGAAGCAGTCGATCTCACAGGGGTGGGTGCAGACGCGGCCCAGCACGGCGGCGAGCGCCGTTTTCTCCCGGACGACGGCGAGCGCTTCGTCATAGCGCCCCTCCGCGGCGAGCGCCATGTAGCGCTCGATGTCCACGCCGGCGGGACAGGCGGCGCGGCAGGGCGGCGCGTCCTTCGCGATATAGCAGCCGCGGTCGCCGTATTTTTCGCGCAGCTCGCTGAGCGGACCGAAATCCAGCGCGCGCAGTGAGCAGCTCAGCACGCACAGCGGCGCTTTCCCTTCGGCGAGGCGATCAATGCACATGTCGCACTTGAGCATTTTCTCGCCCGGTTCGTCGCTCAGGAACTGGGGCGTTCCGTAGGGACACGCCTCGTAGCAATTGCGGTCGCCGGCGCATTTTTCCGCGTCGACGAGCACGGCGCCGTGGGTCTCCTCTTTATGGATCGCGCCGTGCTCGCAGGCGGCGAGGCAGCGCGGCTCGGCGCAGTGGAAACACATGATGGGCAGCACGCGCACGTCGATATTCGGGAACGCGCCGGTCTCCCACTGGTAAACGCGGATGGGCTTCGCGGGACCGGGCGCGATGCTGCGGTATTGCTTGCAGGAAACCGTGCAGGCGTTGCAGCCGGTGCAGCGGCTCGTGTCGATGAAAAATCCGTATTGCGTCATTTTGATCCCTCCTCCAGCTTCTCGATCTGAACCAGATTGGTGCTGCGCGCGGGCGTGAAGTTGCTGTCGGAGTCGCCGCCCATGAGCGTGTTTGCCGCCGCGCCGCGGTCCACGCCCTGCGCGTCCGGCTCATAGTTCCCGCCGTGGTGGATGACGGCGACGCCGGGCATGATGCGGTTCGTGACGTAAGCGGGCATGGCGACCTTGCCGCGGTCGTTGTAGACGAGGATCATATCATTGTCGCGAATGCCGCGGTGCATCGCGTCGATGGAGTTGATCCAGACGCGGTGGCGGTAGACGTGGTTGCGCAACCACGGGTTGATCCAGTGGACATAGTGGATGCGGTAGCGGCTGTGGGAGGTGAGGAGCATGATGGGGTATTTTTCGCTCAGCGGATCGTCCATCCCGCGGCGGCACGCCATATATTTCGGCGAGGAGGGGAGGTCCTGCCAGTCCGCGGGGAGGTTTTCGATGAGGCTCCCGCCGGCGTCGTAGTGCTCGCCGGCGCCGCGCTGCGTCTCGTCGTCCAGCAGCGGGAAATAGAGCTCGATCTTGCCGGAGGCGGTCTTGAAGGGCTTGCCCTCCTTCATCTGCGGCACGAAGCCGGTCATGGGCTCGTCCTCCAGCTCGTCGAGGTTCAGAAATTCGCCGCTCTGAAACGCATCGTAGTCCGGGATGGTCTTGCCGCGCCCGGCGTAATAGTCCTGCACGTTGCGGTAATCGCGGCGCAGTCCCTCCTCCCAGTCGGCTTCCCACGGGCGGGTTCCGGTGTAGTACTTATAGAAGCTTTTCGGGTCCACGCCGAGGCGCTTGCAGAGCTCCACGTAGATCCAGACCCAGTGCTTCGTCTCGCCCGGCGCTTCCACGACGCCGGGGTTGCCGTTCACCGCCTCGAACACACCGTAGGACGCGGTGCGGTTTAAGTCCCGCCCCTCCCAGATCCAGTCCTGCACGGGCAGGATGATGTCGGCGTATTTCGCCGTCGGCGTCATGATGGAGTGGGCGGTGACGATGAAGTCCATCCTGTTCAGCGCGCGGATCTGGTCGTTTGCGCTGTCGCAGGCGGTGACGAGGTGGTTGGAGGCATGCGGCTTGCTGCCGCCGCCCCAGAAGAGGAAGTGGGGGTCAAATTCGTCGATGAGCGCCTTGTCCGCGCGCCAGCCGACGCGCCGCATATACTCCCCGGCGGAAAGGCGCCCGGCGAGATAGTCCTCGCGCAGCAAGATCGCCTGCGCCCAGTAGTGGCTGCGGAAGAGCTTCGGCACCTTGTAGGGACCGGGCTTGCCGAAGGCGGTGGAGAAAAAGCCGAGGGGCAGGTCATGGACGTTGCCGCCCGGATGGATGGCGGGACCGCCGCCGGGCTGCCCCCAGTTGCCGAGCATGGTCTGAAGCGCGCCGAAGCTCGCGAGCACCTGCTCGCCGTGGCTCTTGCGCGAGAGCGTCCAGTGCGCCCATGTCCAGCAGGGGTGGTTGTCCCAGAGAAAATGCGCGAGCGCCTCGATCGTCGCCGCCGGAACGCCGCATTTTTCCGCCGCCCACGCCGGCGTTTTCTCAACGCCGTCCGTCCTGCCGAGAAGATAATCGCAGTATTTCGCGAAGCCGACGGGCTCGACGTATTTTTCGACGAACGCCTTGTCGTAGGTCCCGCTGCGCAGCAGCACATACGCCAGCGCCATCAGCATGGCGGTGTCCGTGCCGGGCTTGATGGGGATCCACTGGTCGGCGAGGGAGCGGACCGCCATGGAGTAGCGCGGGTCGATGATGATGACGGGAATGCCGCGCTCGCGCGCCATTTTGATGTACCACGCGAAGGCGTGCGCCGGTCCCTGATGACCCACGGAGGGGTCGCAGCCCCAGAGCACGACCGCCTTCGTGTGCGCGAGCATGTCCGCGCCGGAGCCGGAGGACCAGTTCTGGACCTCCCAGCCCTCGCCGCCGGTCATGAGCTGCGCCATCAGGCGCGAGGCGTCGTAGGAGCACCAGCCCCAGCCCTCCGCGCCCGCGCCCCAGTAGCTCATAATGCGCTCGAAGGTCTCGTTCGGCATGTAGGGGCTCAGGATGGAGAGCGGACCGAATTTTTCGCGCGTCTCCTTCATCTTGTCCGCGATCGTGTCGAGCGCCTCGTCCCAGCCGATGCGCTCAAATTCGCCGCTGCCGCGCGCCGAGCCGGGCTTGCGCCGCAGGGGATAGAGCAATCGTTCGGGCAGCTGGGCGTATTTGTGCCACGTCAGCCCGACGATGCAGGGGCGGCGCTGGATGCGCACTTTTTCGAGGTCATCCTCGGTCATGTAGGCGTCCTCGCGTCCGCGGTTGTGGTTGTAGCGGTCGTCCGGCTCCACGCGGACGACCCTGCCGTCGCGCACGGTCGCCTTGACGATGCACTGGAAATTGCCGCCGCAGTTGCAGCGGCACGCGGTGTAAAACGTGCTGCCGTCGCGCTCGTGATAGGTTTTGCATGCGAGATCCATTGCGGTTTGTCCTCCTTTTTTCTTCCGTTCGTTTTCTTCCATGAAAAAGGAAAGCCCCGCGCACACACATATATGCGGGTGTGCGCGAGGGGAGTTCTTTTTTGTTTACTTTCCGTCCTCCGGCAAAACCGCGAAGAGGACCTTGGCGCGCTCCGCGCCGGGGTTGCTCCAGTTATGGAGACAGGAGGAATCAAAGCAGCCGCTGTCGCCGCGGGAGAGAGCGTAGCGCTCGCTGCCGAGGATGAGCTCCGGCGCGCCCTCCAAAACGAAGAAATACTCCTCGCCGCTGTGCCGCAGGCGGACGGGGATCTCCCGCGCCGCGCCGGGTGCGAACTCGGAGATAAAAAACTCCAGTCTGCTGCGCAGGCGGGGCGAGAGCAGCAGATAGCTGCTGTCCGTCTCCGGGACGGGAATGCTGCGCCGCGCGTCGCGCCGGACGATGATGTCCTCCTCGCGCGGGCGCGGTTCGGTCTCCGTCCGGAAAAACTCGCCGAGCGAGACGCCGAGCACGTCCGTGATGCGCTCAAGCGTCGGCAGGGAGGGGAGGGCTTTTCCCTGCTCCACCTGACTGATCATACTGCGCGAGGTCTCCACCAGCGCGGCGAGCTGGGCGATCGTGAGCCCCTTTTCCTGACGCAGCCGCCGGATGCGGCCGCCGAGATCGGTGCGCATAAGACCTGCCTCCTTTCGGGTGCCTGCGTTTCCGGGTATCTGTTTTTATTCTTAGCACAGCTGCATCACGCTGTCAAGTGAAATTTAATAGCGAGTTCAATAAAACTGAACTTCACTTTTGGCGAAAAGACCAAAATCAGGTCCGGAAATTCTGACAATTCGCCATTTTTCCGGAATATTAGACAAAAAGCTTGTGCGTTTATGGCGGTGCATGGTAAAATATTCATCTATGAAGTTCGGCAGAGGCGGGGGGATAAGAGCCCTGCCGGACGGAGCGGAAGAAGGATGGAGGAAGCCGGCATGCTCAACGAAATGATGATCCGCTGCTTTTTGTCTCTCTGCGAGACGCGGAGCTTTACGCACACAGCCTCGGTGCTGTTTCTGTCCCAGCAGGCGGTGAGCCACAATATCGCGAAGATGGAGGAGGAGCTCGGCGTCCGGCTTTTCCGGCGGGGCAGCCGCGGCGCAACGCCGACGGAGTTCGCTCTGCGCTATCAGGAGGTCTTTCTGCGCCTCGCGAGCGAGCTCACGGAGCTGCATGAGGACGTGCAGCGGGCGGAAAATCCCTTCCGCGAGCTCCAGATCGGCTACCAGATTTGGCTGGATTTCGGCCGCGCGCCCTATCGCGCGCTCAGCATCCTGCACCGCGAGGAGCCGGACGTCCGCTACCGCGTCGAGCGCTATACGCCCGCGGAGCTGCGGCAGGAGCTGCTCTGCGGCGGGATCGAGCTTGCGATCATGTACGAGCGCTTCCAGCCCAGTCAGAGCGGGTTTGCGAGCCGCAGGATCTTCGATTCCCGCAACGTGATGCTCGCCGCGGCGGATTATCCGGGGCTCACGCGCGAGACCGTCTGGCAGGACCTGCGCCGCGCGCCGCTCGTGTTCGACTCCGCGGAGGAGAGCTCCACCGCCAAGGCCCAGCGCGACGCACGCGCGTTTTCCGCGCGCGTCGGGCTCGACCCGTGTACCGTGGTGGTCAGGCGCAACCGCGAGTCGGCTTATACCGCCGTTGAGCAGGGCGCAGGCGTGATCGTTACGACGGAGATCAGCCGCGCCGTCGGCTCCGCCTCGTTCGCGAAGCTGCCGATGGACTCCAGCGAGTCGATCGTCGCCGTCTGGAACGAGCACGCGGACGAGCGATTGATCAAGCGCTACATCGCCGCCCTGACCCGCGAGCTCGCGGAGATCTCCTTCAACGTGGCGGACGCGGGGAAGGAATAAGCGAAAAACCGAATACGTGCCTTTTCAAAGAGCAGCCCTTCCGGGCTGCTCTTTTTTTGTAGCGCGCGGCGATTTGTAGTACGGTTTTTGCCGAATTTGTGTCTTTTCTGTAAAATAGCATCCGAAAACTATGCAATATAGACAAATAGAAACAAAATAATTTTGTTGAAAGGACCCCGGAAACTGAGTTTTACATTGCCGCCTCCTTGCGCTAAAGTTGAACATGGAAAACGCGGAACGCGGCGGGAGATCCGGCTGCGTCCGGCAGAATTTTGAGAAAGAGAAGAAACGGAACTAAGGAGGAAACAAAATGAAAAACCCGACCCTGCGCAAGGTGCTCGCGCTCGTTCTCGTGTGCGTTATGGCGCTTTGTCTCCTCGCCGGCTGCGGCGGCGACAAGAACACCGGCAAGACCGAAAACCCCGGTCCCGGCAATACCGGCAGTACCGGCAAGACCGACAGCAAGGACGTTCTGAAGATGTCCTTCTCCCACCACGACGCCGCGACCAGCATCTGGGGCATCTGCTTCGAGGACTGGGCGGACGAGGTCGACAAGGCGGGTCTGACCGACATCACCGTTTACGCCGGCGCGACGCTCGCGGCTCCCGGCGACGGTCTGAACGCCCTGCGCACTGGCGTGTGCGACATTCTCTGGACGAACATGGCGTTCTTCCCCGGCCAGTTCCCCGTGACGGATGCGACCATCCTTCCGATGATCAACAACGGCGCCACCGCGGACGAGGCGACGCAGGTCCTCTGGGATCTCTGGGAGGACGAGGAGATGGGCAAGGCGCTGCGCGACGAGTGGAGCGAGTTCAAGATCCTCATCATGCACGGCTCCCCCGGATTCCCCATCGGTCTTGCGAAGGCGGGCTCCAAGCCCTCCGACCTCGCCGGCCGCACGCTGCGCGCCCCCGCCGGCGGTCTGACCGAGCTGATGAGTGCCATCGGCGCAAACCCGGTGCTGACCCCCTCCGGCGACATTTACACCTCCATGGATAAGGGCATCATCGAAGGCTACAACATCGACTACGCCGGTGTTGCCGGCTTCAAGCTTCAGGACGTCACCAACTTCTCCCTCGACCTGAACACCATCAACCAGTTCATGGTCGTGCTGATGAAGAAGGAGAAGTTCGACGCGCTGCCCGCCGACGTTCAGGCTGCGCTGGAAGCCGCCTCCGGCCGCGAGGCGTCCATCACCCTCGCCAAGCGCACGCAGGAGTCCTCCGACGCGACCCGCGCGGAGTTTGAGTCCACCGACCGTCTGATCGTTCCCACCGAGGGCGAGCTCGCCGAGTGGAAGGCAGCCGCCGAGCCGGTGCACGAAAACTGGATCACCAAGAACACCTCCGCCGACTTCGACGCACAGGCGTTCTACGATAACCTCGTGGCGCTGTTCCAGAAATACACCGCAGAAGGATAAAACAAAAAAACCGACCGGGGCGGGCTGCGCCTTACGAAAAGCCCAGCCTGTCCCTTTTATTTCCAAAATTAGGAGGAAAATGATCTTATGAGCCTTAATGCGGTTGCTCTGATCGGCGTCGGTGTTTTGCTTCTGCTGCTGTTTCTGGGCATGAACATCGGCGGCGCGATGCTGGTCGTCGGCTTCGTGGGCTATGCCTACGTCATTAACATTCAGGCGGCGCTCGGTCTGTTCCAGACCCAGTTTTTCACGACCGCGGCGAGCTACACGCTCTCCGTCCTGCCGCTTTTCGTCCTGATGGGCGAGTTCTGCTACTGCTCAGGACTCAGCCGAGGGCTATTTAACCTCTCCGAGCGCGTGCTCGGCCGTCTCCCCGGCTCCCTTGCCTGCGCGTCCATCGTAGCCTGCGCCGGCTTCGGCGCCATCTGCGGCTCCCCGACCGCGACCGCGGCGACCATGGGCGTCGTCGCCTGCCCGGAAATGAAGGAGAAGGGCTATGCCGACTCCCTCGCCTCCGGCAGCGTTTCCGTCGGCGGAACGCTGGGCATTATGATCCCGCCGAGCTCCGCCTTCATCGTTTACGGCGTTCTGATGGGCGAGAGCATCGGCAAGCTCTTCGCCGCGGGCATCATCCCCGGCATCATTCTGGCGATCCTCTGCTGCTTCGTCGTCGTCATCCTCGTCAAGCGCAATCCGAGCCTCGCGCCGGAGGGCAGAAAGTACACCGCCAAGGAAAAGCTCGCCGCGCTCAAGGGCATCTGGGGCGTCGCGGTGCTGTTCCTCGTCGTCATCGGCGGCATTTTCGTCGGCTGGTTCACCCCGAACGAGGGCGCTGCCATCGGCTGCCTGCTCGGTCTGATCTATATGATCATCACCAAGAATTTCAACTGGGAAAACGTCAAGTTCTGCGCCGAGGAGACCGCCAAGGCGTTCGGCATGACCTTCCTCATCGTCATCGGCGCGACGATCTTCGGCTCCTTCCTCGCCATCACGAGAATGCCCATGGCGCTCGCCGCGTGGGTCGAGACGCTGAATGTCTCCCGCTATGTCATCCTGCTGTTCATCCTGCTGGTCTACGCCTTCCTCGGCATGATCATGGACGCGATGGCGATGCTGATGCTGACCGTTCCCATCTTCAGCCCGGTCGTCCTCGGACTCGGCTTTGACGGGATCTGGTTCGGCGTTATGATGGTCCTCGTCATGGAGCTCGGACTCATCACCCCGCCGGTCGGACTCAACTGCTACGTTATGGCGGGCATCTGCAAGGGCGTTCCGCTCTCAACGATCTTCAAGGGCTCGCTGCCCTTCGCGGCGGCGATCTTTGTCGCGATACTGCTGATCGTGTTCATCCCCGGCCTCGCCACATGGCTGCCGAGCATGATGTGAAAAAGAGAGGAGGAACGAAAAAATGGCAAAAGCGGCAAAGTTTTTTGAGAAGCTGACGCTCATTTTCGCGATCATCAGCGTGGCTTGCATCGTCTTTATGATGTTCTTCATCTCTGCGGACGTGTTCAAGCGCTGGTTCTTCTCCGGCGGCATCCCCGGCTCCTATGAGCTCGTCGAGATCGCAATGGCGATCAGCGCGTTCAGCGCCTTCTCTTACGCCCAGACCAAGCACGCCCACGTCCACGTTACGCTGCTCATCCAGTATTTCCCCCAGAAGCTGCGCTTTCTGAGCTACGCGCTGATGAGCCTCGTCACCACGACGGTCATGTTCGCCATCTCCTTCGCGGCGATCCGCCAGAGCAACGCGGCGCTCGCGCAGAATATGCAGACGAACACCCTGCACGTGCCGATGTACTTTTTCTACGCCTACGAGTGCCTTGCCATGTTCGTCTTCGGCGCCACGCTCGTGTTTGATACGATCCGCTATTTTATGGCGATGTTCAATAAAAAGCTCGCGGAAGAAATTCAGGCAGACTGGACCTGAGAGAGCAAACGGAACAGAAGGAAAGAAGGAACAGGAGGAACCAAATGTCAGCATTGGAAGAAAAATACGACGAGATCGTAAATACCACAGTGTGGTCGCCCGGTCCCGGCTGTCACGGCGGCTGCGGCGCGAAGATCTACGTCAAGGACGGCAAGGTCGTCAAGGTGGAGGGCGACACCTGCCACCCGTGGAACCAGGGGCGCAGCTGCTCGCGCCTGCTCGCGATGACGCAGTATCTCTACCACAAGGACCGCTTCCTCTACCCGATGAAGCGCGTCGGCGAGCGCGGCAGCGGCGAGTTTGAGCGCATCACATGGGACGAGGCGTTCGACATCATCGAGAAAAAGTTCAAGCAGCTCAAGCGCGATTTCGGACCGGAGTCCGTCATCTTCGTGCAGGGCACCGGGCGCGACATCGGCGGTCCGATCTCTTACCTCTGCTATGCTTACGGCAGCCCGAACTGGTGCCAGCTCGGTCTCGCGGGCCAGTCCTGCTACACCCCGCGCCTCGGAGCTATGAGCATGGTCCACGGCGACCCCTGCGTCGCCGACTGCTCCCAGATGTTTGAAAAGCGCTACGATGATCCGCGCTGGGAGGTGCCGAAGTATATCGTCATCTGGGGTCAGAACCCCGGCGTCGGCTGCCCGGACGGGTTTATGGGCACATGGGTCGTCGACTGCATGAAGCGCGGCAGTAAGATCATCTGCATTGACCCGCGCTGGACCTACTTCGCCTCCCACGCCGAGCATTTTCTCCAGATCCGCCCCGGCACGGACGCGGCGCTGGCGCTCGGCATGATCAACCTCATCATCGAAAACGACTGGTATGACCACGAGTTCGTGGAAAAGTGGTGCTACGGCTTCGACAAGCTCGCCGAGCGCGCGAAGGAGTATCCGCTCGATAAGGTGAGCCGTATCACATGGATCCCGGAGGACGTTATCTACGAGGCGACGAAGGCTTACGCCACGAACAGCCCCTCCGCCATCCAGTGGGGTCTGCCCATCGACATGTGCCCGGAGGGGACCACGGTCGCGCAGGCGATCGCCGACCTCTGGTGCATCACCGGCAACCTCGACGTCCCCGGCGGCAACGTCATCGCCCGCCCCGCCTTCGGTCTGACGCAGTATCCCTACGATACGCACCAGATGAAGGACATGTACGGCGAGGGGATCATGGAGATGATCAACAAGAAGCGCTGCGGCGCGGACCGCTACCCCTACCTCGCGAACTTCCGCGGCTGGGCGCAGCCGGACGTCGCCGTGGAGCAGATGATCTCCGGCGAGCCTTACCCCATCAAGGCGGCGTGGATCCAGACCGCGAACCTCATCGGCGGTCAGAGCGCGAACATGAATAAGCACTACAAGGCGCTGATGAGCATGGAGTTCAACGTCGTCGTGGACTCCCTGCCGAACCCGACGACGATGGCGGTCGCGGACATCATCCTGCCCGTCGCCACCTTCGCGGAGAAGGAGAGCTGGCGCGCATGGTATGTGCCGCTCCAGATCATCCAGCCCGCCGTCCGCATCGGCGAGTGCCGCTCCGACTGGGAGATCAATCTGGAGCTCGCCGGGCGCTTCAATCCGGAGCTCGCGAAGAAGTATCCGAACTTCCAGGCCTACGCGAACGAGCGCATGAAGCCCTGCGGGATGACATACGAAAAGCTCTCGAAGGAGCATGGCGGCTGGGTCTATCCGGACCCGGAGGACCAGTCCGACTGCTCCGTGCCTTACCGCCGCTATGAGCGCGGCGTGCTGCGTCCGGACGGCAAGCCCGGCTTCCGCACCCCGACCGGCAAGGTGGAGCTCTATGCCACCCAGCATGAAAAATTCGGGCTCGACCCGCTGCCGTTCTATGTCGAGCCGCCCGAAAGCGAGGTCCGCACGCCGGAGCTGAACCAGAAATACCCCTTCGTGCTCGTCTCCGGACGGCGCAGCCCGGTGTATTTCCACTCCGAGCACCGCAACATCCCGTGGCTGCGCGCCTGCGACCCGTTCCCCGTTGTGGAGGTCCATCCCTCCGTGCTGAAAAAGCTCGGCATTGACGACGGCGAGTGGATCTGGGTGGAAAACGACCGCGGCCGCATCCGCCGCAAGGTCAAGTCCAATCCGTCCATGCACCCCAAGACGGTCAGCGCGCCCCACGGCTGGTGGATCCCGGAGGCGGAGGGCAAGGGACCGAGCTACTTCAAAGCTTGGGAAAACCAGATCAACCTCATCATCCCGAACGACACGCAGGCGTCCAGCGGCTACGGCGGCGGCGCTTACAAGACCACGCTCTGCCGTCTGCGCAAGATCGAGCCCGGCGAGGGACCGATGACGCCGCCTGCCTACGCGGACAACGCCGATTTTCAGGAGGGCTATAAAGGTTGAAACATTGTAACCTAAGCACCATTTTCAAAAGGGCGCAAAAGAACAAG
>CAVCTM010000033.1:0-18491 GCA_963605115.1 Pseudobutyrivibrio sp.
GTATTCCCTGCGGCTGATTCCTTGCCTGAACACCGCCGGGAACGCCAAAACTGCTGCGCACCTGTCAGCGCTGGATTTTCGCGTGATTTTCGGCTTTTGAGGCGCAGGCGGGCTTATCGCCCGTCAAGCCGAAAAGGGCGAAAAGCACCGGAAAGACGCGCTGTCAGGCGTGTGTGCTCTTGTCAACCGATGGTATAAAACCGACAGTGCTCTTTTTTGTTTGGAGGTAACACGCTTGGCAGAGGCAAAAAAGCAGAATTTTCTCCACGGTGCGGCGATCCTTGCCGCCGGCGTGGTCATTATGAAGATCCTCGGCGCGATCTACAAGATCCCGCTGCAAAACATTCTGGGCGACACGGGCTACGGCTATTTCTTCGCCGCCTACACGATCTATAACGTGCTGCTCACGGTCTCCACGGCGGGGCTCCCCGTGGCGCTCAGCCGCATGATCAGCGAGGCGAACACGCTGGACCGCCCGCGGCAGGCGCGGCGCACCTTCCGCATCGCGACCGCCGTGCTCGCGGTGCTGGGCGTCGTGTTCTCGCTTGCGATGTTCCTGTTTCCGACGGAGATGGCAGTGCTTTTTGTCAGCAAGGCGGAGGTCAGCCAGTGCGTCTGGGCGCTCTCACCCGCGGTGCTGCTCGTGTGCCTCACGAGCGCGTTCCGCGGCTATATCCAGGGTCACGGCAACATGACCCCGACCACGGTCGGGCAGGTGCTCGAGGTGCTCGTCAAGGTCATCGTCGGGCTCGTCCTCGCCGTGATGCTCACCCGCGCGGGCAAGAGCCTTCCCGTGAGCTCCGCCGGCGCGATCTTCGGCGTCACCGCCGGCGCTCTCGCCGCGCTCATCTACATGCTCTGGTGCTACCTGCGCCAGTACCGCGGAGCGAGCATGGAAGCCTGCCGCCTCAGCAGCGACCAGCCAGATTCCGTCGGACATACGCTGGGGCAGTTTATCATGATCGGGCTCGTCATCACGCTCGGCGCCTCCGTCATGAGCGTCATCTCCCTCATCGACACGAAGCTCATCAACGTCCAGCTCCCGGAGGTCCCCGGCATCGGTCCCGCGCTCGCCGACGAGCTTTACGGGTCCTACAGCGCCATGCAGACGCTCTATAACCTCCCGGCGAGCTTCATCACGCCGATGACCATCGCCATCGTCCCGGCGATCTCCGCCGCCGCCGCGCGCGGCGCGCACGGGGAGGTCGGCGCAACGGCGGAGAGCGGGCTGCGCATCTCCGCGGTCATCGCGCTGCCGATGGGCGTCGGGCTCGCCGTGCTCGCCGACCCGATCGTCCGCGTGCTCTATCCGCGCACGAACGCGATGGGTCCGACCATTCTGGTCTATATGTCCGTCGCCTCCGTCTTTGTCTGCATCGCGCTCGTCACGAACGCCATTTTGCAGGCGGGCGGCCACGAAAAGCTGCCGATTCTGTCCATGGTCGCAGGCGGCATCGTCAAGATCGTCTGCAACCTCCTGCTCGTCAGCCGCCCGGAGATCAACATTCTCGGCGCGGCGATCGGCACCATCGCGTGCTACGCCGTCATCTGCGTGATGAACTGCGCGTTCATTTACCGCCGCCTGCGCGTGAAGCCGCATTACGGCAGCGCCTTCCTGCGCCCGCTCGTGAGCGCCGCCGTCATGGGCGCGGCGGCTTGGGCGATTTACGGCATCGCCGCGAAGCTGCTGCACGTCGCCGCGGCGGAGAGCCGCGTGCCGGTCATCCTCGCCATGGGGCTCGCCATCGTCGCCGCCGTCGTCGTCTACGTCGTCATGATCGTCGTGACGAAAAGCGTCACCCTTGAGGATATGAAGCTCATCCCGAAGGGCGAGAAGATCGCCCGGCTGCTGCACATCAAATAAAAAAGCGAAAAGCCGGTCGGAAAAAGACCGGCTTTCAGCGCTTTGCAAAGGAGAAACGATCACCATGCCCGATTTTGAACTGAAGGACCGCTATGATCTCAATGATTTCCGCCGCCTCGTCGCCGTGCTGCGCGCGCCGGGCGGCTGCCCGTGGGACGCGGCGCAGACCCACGAGTCCATCCGCCGCTGCGCGCTGGAGGAGACCTACGAGCTCTGCCACGCCATCGACACCGGCGACAACGAGAATCTGAAGGAGGAGCTCGGCGACGTGCTGCTTCAGGTGCTGCTCCACAGCCGCATGGAGGAGGAAGCCGGGCACTTTGACCTCGACGACGTGGCGGATGCGGCGTGCAAAAAGCTCATCTTCCGCCACCCGCACGTGTTCGGCTCCGCAGCCGCGGCGAGCGGGGAGGAGGCGCTGGACGTCTGGGACGCGGCAAAGCGCGCCGAGAAGGGGCAGAAGACCACCGCCGAGGCGATGGCATCCGTCCCGGAGAATCTGCCCGCCCTCTGGCGCGCGGAGAAGATGCAGAGCAAGGCGGCAAAGGCGGGCTTTGAGTGGCCCGACGTCGGCTATGCCGTAAATAAGCTCCGCGAGGAGACGGAGGAGCTCGCCGCTGCCGTCGCAGAGGGAGACGCCGACCACATCGCCGAGGAGCTCGGCGATACGCTGTTCGCCGCGGTGAAGGTCGGGCGCTTCTGCGGCGCGGACCCGGAGGCGGCGCTCCATCGCTGCTGCGAGAAGTTCCTGCGCCGCTTCTCGGCGACGGAGGCGCTCTGCGCGCAGCACGGCGAAAATATGGCGGAGCTGCCCATTTCGGAGCTGGAGCGGCGCTATCGGGAGGCAAAGACCGCCGAAATCGGCTGAGCGCCCCATTTTTTCACCGAAAAAGCGCCGAAAAAGCCGGGTTTTCCTTGACAAATCGCGCCGGACGTGGTAACTTGTCGTAGTCCGTTATAAATCCTGTAACAAAGCAAGGGCACAATTATAAGAGGAGGAGAATTAGTTTTTATGAACAAAGCAGAACTCATCGCTGCGGTCGCGGAGAAGACCGAGCTCTCCAAGAAGGACAGCGAGAAGGCAGTCACCGCCGCATTTGAAGCCATCACCGCCGCACTTGAGGCGGGCGAGAAGGTCCAGCTCGTCGGCTTCGGCGTGTTCGAGACCAAGGAGCGCGGCGAGCGCATCGGCCGCAATCCCCGCACCAAGGCGGAGATCAAGATCCCGGCGTCCCGCATCCCCAGCTTCAAGGCTGGCAAGGCTCTGAAGGATGCCGTCGCAAAGTAAAAAGTCTTTTAGCAGAAAATGCCGCTCTGTTCCAGAAACCGGGCGGCTTTTTTGCTGAAATCGGAAGGGAGAGACACGTTTTATGCGCATTGACAAATACCTGAAGGTCTCCCGCCTCATCAAGCGCCGCACCGTCGCAAACGACGCCTGCGACGGCGAGCGTATCAGCGTCAACGGCAGACAGGTAAAGGCGAGCTATCAGGTCAAGGTCGGCGATGTGATCGAGATCGCCTTCGGCCAGCGCACGCTCCGCGTGGAGGTCACGGAGATCAACGAGACCGCCGGCAAAGCCGGCGCCGCCGCTATGTACAGAGAGATCCCCTGAGAAAAACAGAATAAGGAGAAAAAGAGATGGAAAAGAGATTTCAGCTTTCCAGGAACGGCACGAACGTGCGGACGGAGATCATCGCCGGCGTGACGATCTTCATGGCCATGGCGTATATCCTCATGGTCAACCCCGGCATGTTCGCAAGCCTCGGCAATGTGAGCTACGGTGCGATCTATATCGCCACGGCGCTCTCCGCCGTCGTCGGCACGCTGCTCATCGGTCTGCTGTCCAACCTGCCCCTTGCGCAGGCGAGCGGCATGGGTCTCAACGCATTTTTCGTCTACACGGTCTGCTTCGGCCTCGGCTTCAGCTACGCCAACGCGCTGCTTTTCGTGCTGGCGGACGGCATTATTTTCGTCCTGCTGACCGTCACCGGTCTGCGCCGCCTCATCTTCAACGCCATTCCCGCGCCGGTCAAGGCGGCGATCCCCGCCGGTATCGGTCTGTTCATCGCGTTCCTCGGCTTCCAGGACGCCGGCATCGTCGTGAACGACTCCGCGACCTGCGTCGGGCTCGTGTCCCTGAACCTGCTCGGCAGCGCGACGTGGGGCTCCATCATGCCTGTCCTCGTGACCGTCGGCGCGCTCATCGCCATCGCGGTGCTGAGCAAGCGCGGCGTCCGCGGCGCGATCCTCTGGAGCATCCTCGGCGGCGCGGTCGTCTATTACGCGCTGGGCTTCACCGTCCCCGGCTTTTACGAGAACTTCCTCGCCGGCGTCTCCCTGAACCCGCTGGACGCCTTCCGCGATTTCGGCGATATGGCATTCGGCAAGGTCTTCACCGAGGGCTTTGACTTCAGCGGCTACCTCGCCGTCGAGGGTCACAGCGTCGGCGGGCTCGTCCTCGCCTTCGCGACCACCGCGCTCGCGTTTTGCGTCGTCGACATGTTCGATACGCTCGGCACGCTCTACGGCGCCTGCCGCGGCGGAAATATGCTTATCAAGAACCAGAAGGGCGAGGAAGAGGTCCCGAATATGGACCGAGCCATGCTTGCCGACGCGCTTGCCACCTGCGTGGGCGCCGTCTGCGGCACCAGCACGGTCACGACCTTCGTCGAGTCCTCCTCCGGCATCGCCGTCGGCGGCCGCACCGGTCTGACCAGCATCGTCACGAGCGTGCTGTTTTTCATCGCGCTGTTCCTGAGCCCGGTCGCCGCCCTTGTGCCCGCCTGCGCATACTCCGCCGCGCTCATCTATATCGGCACCCTGATGATCTCCTGCGTGCGCGATATCGACTGGGCGGATCCCGCCGTCGCGGTCCCGTCCTTTCTGACGCTCACCGTGATGCCCTTCACCTACAACATCTCCTATGGCATCGGCTTCGGCCTCATCTCCTACATCTTTGTCCGCCTCTTCACCGGCAAAGCCAAGGAGATCAACGCAGCCACATGGATCATCAGCGCCCTCTTCGCCGCAATGTTCCTGCTGACGCACTGAGAAATAAAGAGCACCGGTAATCCTTACACATCAAGGGAAAATATTGACAGATAACACCAAGCTGTGATATCCTAATCTCGCATCATAGTTAACGAAGAGGGAGGAGGATCATATGACCAGTCACCGGAGGGAGCGCCATTGGCTGAAGGAAATTCGCCAAGCGGCGAAGGAAATCAACGAAATCGAGCTGGAGCTGCCAGAGGCTCCGCAGATTGACAGCCCGCTTCGTCATCGGGTGATTCACGTACCGGGCTGCATACAAGCGTGCAGCGGGATCGTTGTGTTTGGCAGACGGATTCGCTCGCTGGCGTTTACAACGGATCTGGCGATCATTCGAAATATCAACGCGGATGCGATTCTTGCCGTTTATCCGTTCACACCCCAGCCCATCATCAGTGAGATGCTGATCCGAGCCTCCGATGCTCCGGTTTTTTCAGGTGTGGGAGGCGGTATCACACAGGGAAAGCGTGTGGTTCATATGGCGCAGTTTGCCGAGATGCAGGGGGCATCCGGGGTGGTTGTGAATGTACCGACCACAAACGAAACGATTGAACGGCTCGTGGAAACGCTGGATGTGCCTGTTATCGTGACAGTGCTGGATGAGCAAGCAGTCGAGGAGCGGCTTCGCAGCGGTGCGGCCATTCTGAACGTCGCTGCGGCGTACAGAACGCCGGAGGTCGTGCGGAAAATCCGCAGGAAATTGCCGGAGGTCCCCATTATGGCCACCGGAGGTCCAACCGAGGAGAGCATAAAGGAGACAATTCTTGCCGGAGCAAACGCTATCACATGGACCCCACCGAGCCCGGGCGATGTTTTTGAGGAGATCATGAACGGGTACCGCACTGCATCCGAACAGAAGGACTGAAGCAAATCCAAGTGAAGGTTCAAAAGGCAAAGCCGCCCTGCACCGATGTCGGTGCAGGGCGGCTTTGCCAGATAACGATGTCAGAAGAACTTCTTGATGCCCTCGCCGACGGTTTCGGGGTCGGCGGTGGCGGAGATGGTGAAGTTCACCTTCTCGCGGGTGCTGAAATCATCCAGCCACGTGAGGAAGGCGGCGACAGCCTCGTCGGAGGAGTCGGAGAGCATCTTGTAGAAATTATCAATGAAAACGTGGGTAACGTCGTAGTTGCTGGCGTGGAGACCAGAGACAAAGCCACGGAGAAGATCGTTGGAATTGATGCCGTACTCGCTCGCGTGGATGAGACGGGCGGTGTAGGGGATGTCGTAAGTCAGATTTTTGTCCTTTTCGATGCAGATCACGTCGCCGTGCTCTTCCTCGACAGCCTTTTTGACAAGGTCCACAAGCGTTTTGGTCTTTCCGGAACCCTTGAGACCCATAATCAGCTTAACCATATGATGATCACACTCCTTAATGCATTTTGGTTTTGCTTTGTCCCCATCATACCATCAATTGTGAAATACTGCAACGCTAAATTGTAAATTTTATCGCAAAAAAGCCGGATGACCTCCCAGTCACCCGGCTTTTTGTTCATTCACGTCCCAGCATGCGGAACATATTCTTCTTATACGCCTCCACGCCCGGCTGGTCGAAGGGGTTCACCCCGCTCATATAAGCGGAGATGGCGCAGGACATCTCGAAGAAGCAGACGAGCGCGGCGAAGCCCGCCTCGTCGCGGCGGGGGACGCTGACCGTGATGTTCGGAACGCCGCCGGCGATATGCGCCGCGCGCACGGCGTCCGCTGCGGTGCGCTGCACGTCCGCGAGGCTGCGCCCGGCGAGGTAGTTCAGCCCGTCCGGGTCGCCCATCTCGAAGGGGACCTTGCAGTCGCAGAGCGGCTCGTCAAAGCTCACGACGGTCTCCATCAGGGTGCGCGGACCGTCCTGAATGTACTGCCCCATCGAATGAAGATCGGCGTTGAACTCCACACTTGCGGGGTAAATGCCGATGCCGTTTTTGCCCTCGCTCTCGCCGAAAAGCTGCTTCCACCACTCCGCCATAAAGCGGAAGGAGGGCTCGTAGCAGGCGAGCAGCTCAATGCTCTTGCCCTGCCGGTAAAGGTGCTGGCGCGCCGCGGCGTACTGCCACGCGGGGTTCTCCGGCGAGCGGAGGTCCAGATCGTGGAGCTGGGCGATCGCGGCATTCAGCACCGCCTCAATGTCGATCCCGGCGACCGCCATCGGCAGCAGCCCCACGGCGGAGAGCACGCTGAAGCGGCCGCCCACGTCGCCGGGGACGACGAACCTCTCGTAGCCCTCGCTCTCCGCAATGGCGTGCAGCACGCCCTTTTCGGCGTCCGTCGTGACGAAAATGCGGCGCTTTGCGCCGTTTTTGCCGTATTTGGCTTCCAGCAGCGCGCGGGCGAAGCGGAAGCCGAGCGCCGGCTCCAGCGTGCCGCCGGATTTGGAGATGACGTTCACGCAGAAATCCCGGTCGCCGAGGCGGGCGGTCAGCGCGTGAACGGCGTCGGGGGAGAGGGTGTTGCCCAGAAACAGGACCTCCGCGCCCTCGCGCTCCGGCGTTTGCAGAAGCTCGATCGCGGCGCGCGCGCCGAGATAGCTGCCGCCGATGCCGACGACGAGGAGCACCTCACCCTGCCGGCGGATCTTCTGCGCCGCGGCTAAGATCGCCTTCAGCTCGCCGTCCGCGACGCGCTGGGGCAGCTCCAGCCAGCCCGTAAACTCGCTGCCCGCTCCGCTGCGGCTTTCCAGCAGACGGTGAGCCTCCGCAGCCGCGGCATAGTCCGGACCGGCGGCGTCAAAAAACTCCTGCGCGCCCTGTAAATCGACCTTGATCATAAAGCAAACACTCTCCTTTGCAATGCAAAACCCGTCCCCGTCCCCCACCGGGGGAGAAAAACGGGGCTCAAAGCGGACGGTATCATCCACTAACCAAGTAATTATACTACACTTTCCGCAAATTGGCAATCGTTATTTTTCCACTGCGCGGCGCTCTAAGCTCCCACCATCGCGCAGAGAAAGCGCCGCCAGAGCGCGCCGAGGCCGAGCCGCTCCACGCGCTCCGCGGCGCGGAGGGGGAGCTTCTGCACGCTCTCACCCCCGGAGCGGACGGTGAGATAGCCGATCACCTGCCCGGCTTCCACCGGCGCGTCGAGGCTTTCGGGGAGGTCGAGCTCCGTCGTGACACTCCCTGCCGCGCCGCGCTCGACCAGAACGCCGCATTTATCGTCGAGGACCGGCTGCACCGCGTCCGCCGCGCCGAGACGCACCGGCACGGGCGGGATCGCCTGCATCCCGGCGGGGGAGACGAGCGTGTAGTTCGCGAAGGCGTAATTGAGCAGCGTCTTCGCGCTCTCAAAACGATCGTTCGAGGTCGGCGCATGGAGCACCACGGCGATATACTCCACGCCGTCGCGCTCCGCCGCCGCGGAGAGGCAGTACATCGCCTTGCGCGTAAAGCCGGTCTTGAGCCCGGTCGCCCCCTTATAATAATAGATGAGCTTGTTCGTGTTGGCGAGCCCGAACGCGCCGCCGCGCGCCGTGTCCATCCAGATCGTCGTGTAATCGCGGATCATGTCATGGCGCATCAGCTCGCAGCTCATAAGCGCGATGTCGCGCGCCGTGGTGTAGTGCTCGTCGCTCTCCATCAGACCGCTGCAGCAGGTGAAGTGGGTGTTCTCCATGCCGAGCGCCGCGGCGCGCTCGTTCATCCGCGCGACGAAGGCGTCCTCCGTGCCGGCGATGTGCTCCGCGAGGGCGACGCAGCAGTCGTTCGCGGAGACGACGGCGACGCATTTGAGCATCTCGTCAACGCTCATCTGCTCGCCCTCCTCCAGCCAGATCTGGCTGCCGCCCATCCCGGCGGCGTGGGCGGACGCCGTTACCAAGTCGTCCAGCGCGAGCGCGCCGGATTCGACCGCCTCCACCACGAGCAGCATGGTCATCACCTTCGTGACCGAGGCGGGGGAGAGCCGCTCGTCGGCATTTTTCTCGTAGAGCACGGCGCCGGTCGTTTTTTCAACTAAGATCGCCGAGGGCGCTGTGATGGCGATCGCAGCGTCATAAACGGTCTCCACCGCCGCAGCGGGCGCGGAGAGCAGAGCGAGGGAGAGCAGAAGGGCAAGGGCTTTTTTCATGGCAGCGCATTACCTCCGAAAAAGGATCAGTTGGCTTTGTCCAAACCTTATGTGCGCGCCCGGCGGATTATGCGCGGTTACATAACGCGGTCCGGTTGCGGAAATTATCTGAATATTCACACCGGAAACGCATAGCGCCCGCCCAACTTGTATGGTCCCCGGAACGGGGAAAACCGGGGGTTTTCCACTCTTTCAACAGAGTTATCAACAGCCGCAGCCCCCGGTTTTTTCGCAAAAAATATCCAAAATCAGTTTACATAATGGCAAAAACAGGATATTTTCCGGGAAAACCGCCGGAAATGCACGGGACTTTTCCAACTTTCCCACTTGACGGGAGGGGGCGGGGATAGTAAACTGGAAAAAAGCGGATTTTTCACAGATGGAGAGCAGCTTATGAAACGGTATCGTTGGGACAAAAAGTACTTATATTGGGGCGTGACGGCGTTCCTCGTCATCGCGGCGTGCATCCTGTTTTACCTCATCGTCAACAATCTCGGCTGGCTCGGCGCGGCGCTCAAGCAGCTCGGCAACATCCTGAGTCCCTTTATCTGGGGTCTCGTGATCGCCTATCTGCTCTACCCGCTGATGAAAATTTACCAGCGCCACCTTTTTACACCGCTCGCGAAGCTCATCTTCCGCCGCAGCGCCAAGGCGGAAGAGTGCGTTCCGAAGCTTGCCCGCGGGCTCGCGGTGTTCCTCTCCATCGTCTCCCTGCTCGTCATTCTGGGCGGCATGATCTGGCTCGTCGCCCCCCAGCTCGTCAGCAGCATCGAACGCATGGTCGTCAACAGCGGCGACTATATCGCCGCGGCGGACGCATGGCTCACGCGCGTGCTCTCGGATTATCCGGAGCTCGAGCAGGCAATCAGCGGCGCGGTGGGCGACCTGTCCAACGGCCTCGTCACGTGGGCGACGAGCACGCTGCTGCCCATGCTCAAGGACATCGCCACGAACGTCACGGTCAACGTCTATTACTTCTTCAAGGGCGTCTACAACGTCATCATCGGCATCATCGTCTCCGTCTACGTGCTCTACAGCCGCGAGACCTTCGCCTCCCACTGCAAGAAGATCATCTACTGCATCTTCTCGCTCGAAGCCTCCGAGAAGATCCTCAAGGGCGTCCAGTTCACGAATCAGGTCTTTATCGGCTTCCTGTCCGGCAAGATTCTGGACAGCCTCATCATCGGCATCCTCTGCTACGCCGGCTGTATGATACTGCGCATGCCCTACGCGCTGCTCGTCAGCGTCATCGTCGGCGTGACGAACGTGATCCCCTTCTTCGGACCGCTGTTCGGCATGATCCCCGGCACGCTCATCATCCTGATGGAGTCGCCGCTGAAGGCGCTCATCTTCCTCGTGTTCATCATCCTGCTCCAGCAGTTCGACGGCAACATTTTGGGACCGAAAATTCTCGGCAACAAGGTCGGCATCAACGGCTTCTGGGTCATGTTCTCCATCATCTTCGGCGCGGGGCTCTTCGGCTTCGCGGGCATGCTGCTCGGTGTGCCGGTGTTCGTCGTGATCTATTCGTTCTTCAAGAATCTCGTGAACAAAAAGCTCGGCCGCAGCGGTCTGCCGACGGACTCCGCCGAATACCGCGAGCTGGACTATTTCGACCCCAAGACCGGCGCGCGGGTCGAAAAATCCGAACGCCCCAAGCCGCAGAAAAAGCCCTTTGCATGGCCATGGAAAAAGAAAACGCCCCCCGCGGAGGAGCCGAAAGAGGACGCTCCGCAGGAGGAGAAGGAAGAATAAACAGCAAGACCGCCCGGCGAGCCGGGCGGTCTTTGCTGCTTTTATCGGATCGAGCTTCTAAGAGACGCCCGTGCGTCGCGCAGGGCGTCGCAGAGGGCGTCGACCTCCTCCGCGGTCGTGAAGCGGGAGAAGCTGACGCGCAGCGCGCCGTCGATGACCTTGGCGGGAAGACGCAGCGCCTCCAGAACGTAGCTGCGCCCGCCCTTTTTGCAGGCGGAGCTTTTGGAGACGAAAATATCCCGCGCTTCGAGGAAGTTCATCAGCACCTCGCTGCGCCAGCCGGGGAGGGAGAGACTCAAAATCTGCGGCGCACCGCCGCCGAGGATGAGCAGCCCCTCATTCTCCGCCGTGAGCCGGTCGACGGCGTGCTGCCGCAGCGCGGCGAGGCGCTCGGCGTAGGCGGGAAAGTCCCGGCGCGCATCTTCGCAGGCGGCGCCGAAGGCGGCGATGAGCGGCAGCGACTCCGTGCCCGCCCGCCTGCCGTTTTCCTGTCCGCCGCCGAGGAGGAAGGGCGGGAGATTCAGCCCCTTGCGGATATAGAGCGCGCCGACGCCCTTCGGCGCATGGACCTTGTGTCCCGAAATGCTGATCATGTCCGCGCCGAGCGTTTTCGCCGAAAACGGCACCTTCAGAAAGCCCTGCACCGCGTCGCAGTGGAGCAGGGTGTGCGGATTCTGCGCGCGCACCGCCTTCGCGATCGCGGCAAAGTCCGTGACCGCGCCGGTCTCGTTCTGGACGAGCATGAGCGTGATGAGCGCGGTGTCCGGACGCAGCGCGGCGAGGACGTCCTCCGCCGCGACGGAGCCGTCCGCGCGGGGAGCGAGCCGCGTGACCTCCCAGCCGTTTTTTTCGAGCTCGTCCAGACTTTTCAGCACGGCGGAGTGCTCCACGGCGGAGCTTATCACATGCCGCCCGTGCCGCGCGTTATACTCCGCGCCGCGGCGGATCGCCCAGTTGTCGCTCTCGCTGCCGCAGGAGGTAAAGAAAAGCTCCTCCGGCGCGCAGCCGAGGGCGCGGCTGACCTGCGCGCGGGCGGCGTCCAGCAGCTTCGTCGCCTCGCGCCCCATCCGGTGGGTGGAGCTGGGGTTGCCATAGACCTCCGTCATCGCGCGCAGCGCCGCCTCCGCCGCCTCCGGACACACCCGCGTCGTCGCGGCGTTATCAAGATAGATTGACATTCCGTTCACTTCCGAATAAAATAGGATAACGTGAAAATTCTACACCAAATCTTCCGATGAGACAAGGACATTTTTGCCATGAAATACGTTTTTGCAACGCTGGGCTGCAAGGTCAACCAGTTTGAAACGCAGGCGATGGAGGCGATCCTGCTCTCCCACGGTCACACGCCGACCGACGCGGGCGACGCCGACGCCGTGATCGTCAACACCTGCGCCGTCACAGCGGAGAGCGGGCGCAAGTCGCGCCAGACCGTGCGGCGTCTGCTCGCCGAAAACCCCGGCGCGGTCGCCGCCGTCTGCGGCTGCTTTTCCCAGATCGAGCCGGAGGAGACCGCCGCGCTCGGCGCGGACGTCGTTTTCGGCAGCGGCGACCGCTCGAAGTTCGTTGCCGCGGTGGAGACCGCCGTCGCGGAGCGGCGCGGGGAAAGATGCGTAGACGACCCCTTCCGGCGGCTCACGATCGAGCCCCTCGCCGCCGGCGCGCTGGAGGGCAGAGCCCGCGCTTACCTCAAGATCGAGGACGGCTGCGACAATTTCTGCACCTACTGCGTCATCCCTTACGCCCGCGGCAGGGTGCGCAGCCTGCCGCTCGCCGACATCGCCGCGGAGAGCGCCCGTCTCGCCGCGGAGGGCTTCCGCGAGCTCATCCTCACAGGCATCGAGATCTCGTCTTACGGCAAGGATCTCCGCGACGGCACGACGCTTGCCGACGCCGTATGCACTGCGGCGGAGAGCGCGGCGGGCGCGCGCGTTCGCCTCGGCAGTCTGGAGCCCACGGTCGTGACCGAGGCGTTCTGCCGCCGCCTCGCGGCGCAGGGCAGCATCTGCCCCCACTTCCACCTCAGCCTGCAAAGCGGCTGCGACCGCACGCTCGCGGCGATGCACCGGAAGTATGACACCGCGGGCTTCCGCCGCGCGGCGGCGCTGCTGCGGGCATCGTTCCCCGGCTGCGCGCTGACGGCGGACCTCATCGCGGGCTTCCCCGGCGAGACGGAGGACGACCACGCCGCGGCGCTCGCGTTTATCCGCGAGATCGGCTTTGCGGAGATGCACATTTTCCCCTATTCCGTCCGCCCCGGCACGAAGGCAGCCGCCATGCCGGACCAGCTGACCCACGCCGTCAAGCAGCGCCGCGCCCGCGAAGCGCAGCGCATCGCCGACGAAATGCAGCTTGCCTATCTGGACACGCAGGTCGGAAAAACGCTTTCCGTCCTGCTGGAGACCGCCGGAGACGGCGCATGGCAGGGCCACAGCGAAAACTACTGCGAGGTCCGCGTCCCGGACGCGGGCGAAAACTGGCACGGCGTTATGAAAAACGTCAAAATCACCGCGCGGGAGGGGAAAAAGCTTAGCGGAATTGTCGTTTGACAATCACGCTGCTGCGGTAGTACAATAGCACATAAATTCGCTAAAGTGAAAATAGGCGGATAATACTATAAAAAATGGAGGAAAGGTCGCTATGTCAAGAGAGACGACATACAATTTTGCCGCAGGTCCGTCGGCGCTGCCCACGGAAGTTTTGCAGACAGCAGCCTCTGAGCTGCTGGAGTTCCGATCCTGTGGAATGAGCGTGATGGAGATGAGCCACCGATCTTCCGTTTATCAGGGCATCTTCAACGAGACGAAGGAAAACCTCAAAAAAGCGCTGAATGTCCCGGACACCCACGAGGTGCTGTTTTTGCAGGGCGGCGCGTCGATGCAGTTTTCCATGGTGCCGCTGAACCTGATGGGGGAGGGCGGCAGCGCCGACTACGCCGTCACCGGCAACTTCGCGAAGATCGCCGCGAAGGAAGCGGCAAAGTACGGCAAGGTCAACATCGCGGCGGACACGTCCGACTGCAACCACACGCGCATCCCGGCGCAGAGCGAGCTGAAGCTCAGCCCGGACGCGAAGTATTTCTATTACTGCGCCAACAACACGATCTACGGCACGGAGTGGCACTATGTGCCGGACGCCGGGGATAAGCCGCTCGTGGCGGATATGTCCTCCGACATCCTGACCCAGCCGCTCGATATCTCCAGATTCGGCATCATCTTCGCCGGTGCGCAGAAGAACATGGCGCCCGCGGGCGTCACTGCCGTCATTATCCGGCGCGACCTCGCCGGAAACGAGCTGCCCATCACGCCGCTGATGCTGAGCTACAAGACCATGATCGACAAGGACTCGATGTACAACACCCCGCCGTGCTACACGATCTATATGCTCGGTCTCGTGCTCAAGTGGCTGGAAAAGCAGGGCGGCGTCGAGGCAATGGCGCGCCTCCGCGTGGAGAAGAGCGGGCTCATTTATGATTATCTCGACGAGTCGAAGCTCTTCCGCGGCTGCGCCGAGCCGGACGCCCGCAGCTATATGAACGTCACATTCACGACCGGCGACAAGGACACGGACGCCGACTTCTGCAAGGCGGCGACGGCGGCGGGCTTCCTCAACGTGAAGGGCCACCGCTCCGTCGGCGGCATGCGCGCCTCCGTCTATAACGCCCAGCCGATGGCGGCGGTGAAGGCGCTCGTCGCGTTTATGAAGGACTATGAGGTGAAAAACCGTGTTTGAGATCAAAACCATGAACAATATCGCGCAGCAGGGACTCGATGAGCTCGCTGCGCAGGGGCTCGCGGTGAACGCGGAGGCGGAAAACCCGGACGGACTGCTCATCCGCAGCGCGAAGCTCCATGACGCCGTGTTCGGCGACAGGCTCCTCGCCATCGCCCGCGCCGGCGTCGGCACGGACAATGTGCCCGTCGCGCGCTGCACGGAGCAGGGCATCGCCGTGTTCAACACCGCGGGCGCGAACGCGCAGGCGGTCAAGGAGCTCGCGCTCTGCGCGCTGCTGCTCGCCTCGCGCGACGTCGTCGGCGGCATCGAGTGGGCGCGCTCCCTCGCCGGCAGCGGCAGCGTCGCCGCGCAGGTGGAAAAGGGCAAGTCCGCCTTCGTCGGTCCGGAGCTCGGCGGCAAGACGCTCGGCGTCATCGGTCTCGGCGCCATCGGCTCGCTCGTCGCGAATGCCGCCGCCGCGCTCGGCATGACCGTTTACGGCTATGACCCCTACCTCTCCGTCGACGCCGCATGGCGCCTCAGCAGCGAGGTGCGCCGCGCCGACGATCTGGACGCCATCTTCAAAAAGAGCGACTACATTATGGTGCAGGTCCACTGCAACGACTCCACCCGCGGGATGCTGAACGCCGACGCCTTCGCCAGAATGCGCGACGGTGTGCGCATCATCAACCTCGCCCGCGGCGAGCTCGTGGACGACGAGGCGATGCTCGCAGCGCTCGAAAGCGGCCGCGTCGCGCGCTACGTCACGGATTTCCCGAATGACCGCATCGTGACCGCCAAGGGCGTCGTCGCCATGCCCCACCTCGGCGCATCCACACCGGAGAGCGAGGAAAAGTGCGCTGTCATGGCGGCGCAGGAGCTCGCCGATTACCTCTATAACGGCAACACGAAAAACTCCGTCAACCTCCCGGACGTCCGTCTGGAGCGCCAAGGCGTCTGCCGCCTCTGCGTCATCCACAAAAACCAGCCAAGGATGCTCAACCGCATCCTCGACCTCATCGGCGCGGAGAACATCAACGTCGAGCACATGATCAACAAGCCCCGCGGCGAGATCGCCTACACCATCATCGACGCCGGCAGCGACATCGGCAAAGCCATCGAGCAGAAGATCAGCGAAATGGAAGCCGTCATGCGCGTGCGGACGATCCGGTAAATATTTAAAAAAGAACCAGCCTCCCGATTCCGGGAGGCTGGTTTTTTCATGCCAGAAACACGCCGTGAAACAGCATCTGATTCGTCGCCCACGCAATGTCGTAGGGCTTTTCCAGACACCCGCAGCTCAGCCAGCGGGCGAGGAGCGTGACGAGCCCGCCGGCGAAAAAGCGGCGGACAAGGAGCGCCTGCTCCGGCGGCAGATTCGCAAACTGCATCGTGATATCCAGCATCCGGTAGACCGATTCCGTCCAGGCGCGGTGGAAGGAGACGCCGTGGGAGCCGCTCAGGAGAACGTGGTAAAACTCCGCCTTGTCGACATATTTTTTCAGACACTCCTCGTATGCGAGAATGTAGCGCTGGTCGTCCGGCTCGCGGTGCCGCCCGGCGGTCGTGTACATAATGGAGAGATTGAGGTCCGCCTCCATGTCGCGGATCAGCCCGTTTTCAAGCTGCTCGCAGAGGTCGTAGACGTCCGTAAAATGATAATAAAACGTCCCGCGCGAGATGCCGCAGTCGGCGCAGATGTCGCTCACGAAGATGTCCTGAAGCGGCTTGTGCTCATAAAAGGACAAAAATGAGCCGATGATGCGCTCTCTGGCTGTCGCTGTGTGCTGCCCCATAGGTCTTTTCTCCCCTGATAAATGAGTCGGGGAAGCGTCCCCGCCTTGATCTCAGTGTAGCAAATCACTATGGTGAAGTCAAGCTTTTTGCACATATTCGGGAATGTGTGCAAACGCCTTTTTACAGATTCGGGCAATTACTTATGGTGCAAACTGTCCAAACTGGTGTAAAATAACGCTGAGCTCAAAAGCAGTTTTGTACAAAACCGGAAAGGAAAGATGAAAAAATGACGAACGATCTTGAAAAGCGCCTGACCCGGCTGGAGGACATCACGGAGATCCAGCAGCTCCTGAACCGCTATGTTTACATGCTGGTCACTATGGACTTCGAGCAGATCTATAATGAGTGCTTCTCCCAGACGCGGGAGGATGTGTCCATCCAGGCGTCGGACAGCGGCGTTTATATCGGCGGCGAGCACATCAAGGAGCGCTTCTTCGGCAAATTTATGGAGTTCATCAAAACCGTGCCCGGCGCGTTCACGATGCACCTGACCTGCAATCCTGTGATCGAGATCTCCGAGGACGGACTTCGTGCCCGCTCCGTTGCGCCGAGTCCCGGCTGCGCCACCGATCCGCAGGTGCGCGAGGCGCTCTGGATCTGGGGCACCTTTATGGACGACTATATCAAGGAAAACGGACGCTGGCGCATTCTGCACCACGCCTTCGTCCCACTGTTCCGCACGCCCTACGACAAGGGCTGGACCTCCCTCGCGGTCGGTACGCAGCTCTCCAAGGTGTCCGGTGAGATGGCGGACGGACCGTCCCAGTTCTGGAACCCCTACAGCATGGACAAAAAGGGCGGAGAGCTCTGGGCGACCGTTCCGAGCGTCCGCGATCTGAAGGATCTGGATTTCTGACCCCGGCGATCGGTTTCTTCCCCAAAAAGAAATAAGGAGAGAATACTATGGCTTTTCAGAAAAAGAATGATCAGCTCAGCTATGACGCAAGAAGCAACTTCGGCGTGAAGGGCTGGTGGGTCATCATCTTCTCCGCCCTGAACTGGGCGTTTTACGGCGGCATCGCCAACTCCTCCATGAACACGGTCGTCCCCCAGCTTGCAGGAAAGCTCGGTGTGGAGCCGGGAAATCTTCTGTCCCTCTCCACTCCGGCGAGCCTGATCGCGCTCATCGTCTGCCTCGGCGCAGGCGTGCTCGTCACCAAGATCGGCGCGAAGCAGGTCAACGGCATCGCGCTGCTGATGGGTGCGGCGGCGGTCTTCGCCTGGGCGAGCGCAACGAGCGTTCTGGGCTACACGATCGCGCTCATCTGCGTGATCTGCCTGATGAAGGTCGTGGAGCTCGTCGGCGGCAACACGATCATCACCAACTGGTTCCCGAAGAAAAAAGGCATCGCCATCGGGTGGGCGACGATGGGTCTGAATATCTCCTCCGCGTTTTTTGTGACGATCCTCGTGTCTCTGACTGCGAAGCTCGGCGATATCAAGTATGCGCTCTACTGCGTGGCGGGCGCACTCGTGGTCCTTGCGGTCATCAACTTCGCCGCGTTCAAAAACTATCCCGAAGAGTGGGGCGCTTACCCGGACAACAACCCCGCGGAAAAGAGCGGCGAAAAGCGCGTGATCCGCACCGGCTGGACCATGGGCAAGGTGCTCAGGCAGAAGGAAACATGGCTGATGGGTCTCGGCAACGGCTTTTACGGCATGGTCACCATCGGCTTCGTCTCCACCTTCATCCCCTCGATGATCATGCGCGGCTACGCGCAGCCGCAGGCGCTGACAAGGATGACCGTCGCGTCCCTGCTCGGTCTGGTGGGCAGCTATCTCTGCGGCTTCCTCGACCAAAAGTTCGGCGCGCAGAAGGCGTCCATCATTTACGGCATCTTTGTCGTTGTCGGCATTTGCTTCTATTTCGTGCCCGGCAGCGTCGGAACTTGGGTCTACATCATTATGCTCGGACTCTCCATCGGCGGCTCCAACAACTACCCGCCCTCCATGACGGCGCAGATCTTCGGACGCGACGGCAGCGTCGTTGCGTGGCCCATCATCTATTTCATCAAGGGACTGCTCTGCGCGGCGCCCTATCTGATCCTCGGTCAGTCGCAGGCGCGCACCGGCTCCTACAACGCCGCATGGATCATCTTCGCGGTCCTGACGCTGGTCGCGGCGATCATGTTCTATTTCACGGACTTAAATCCCAAGCGCGACCCGATCGAGGACGAGAACAAATAACCAACCGATCAAGAAAGACTAACTATTAAAAGTCAAGCTCGAAATGCGGAGAAGCGGTGAAAAAAT